>JAEYWT010000149.1 GCA_023428865.1 Bacteroidota bacterium
CACTTCTGGTACGTATTGTACGCCACGGCAGCACGCTCATGGATCAAGGCGGCATCTTCGCGCAGCACCCATCCGTTCAAGGCCGCCTGCAAGGTGTAAGCCTCGGGAGCCATAAGCCCGGTGGTCCATAGAAGCGGTTGCGCACCGGTATGTCGCAGGTGCGGAGCGAAGAAGCGTTTGCTGATGCAGGCCAGCATGATTGTCTCACGTTTTCGAGCATCCACCGGCTGGTATACCTCCTCCAGGGCGAAATCCATCAGTCCGTCATGACCGACGTATCCGATCAGTTGAGCGCCTCCTCCAACGAATAGCTCTTGGCCGCCGACCGAGATCCGTTCCACATCGGCACCACTGGCAAAACGCAGCAGGTCTTCCGTGGCCTCGCGTATGTTGCGCCCATCGTAGGCATCTGCGATCAGGTAGACGGCACTATCCCGATGTTTCCAAACGGCCCGTTCTAATATGTGCGCTGTTGCGGGCTTGGTGCAAGGTTGTGCGATCCACTCCGCAGACCGGTTGAAATGGGTCTTCACCCCGTAACCAGCGCCCCAGTAAAGGTTTGTGCTCGGTTTCTGGCCATTGCCTATCCCGGCCGGCACTTTTACGATGCCTTGATGCTCGTTATCACACAGCGCTACAAGTACATGGGCTACGCGCACCTGAGCCGTAGATAGGAGCGGGAAGAGCAGGAAAAGGATGCTTGTGAGCTTCATAGAAGATGGAATGTTGAAGTGCATCGGAAGTAACGCACCGTACGATCCGTGTCGCTGAACGAAATGAGCCACCCCGAGGGATGGCTCATCAGTTCGTTGGTTCTGGCGAACTACCGCATATCGTTCACTTCCACGCCCGGATACTTGCTCTTGTCGAAGGCGAAGAGCGCATCTGCCAGGTCGGGATTGGCAGTGAATTTCTTCAGGTTGTAGGTCACTTGGTTGCCATCCTTGTAGAGCACCTGAATGCTCTTCGGCTCCACTTTGGCCTTGTCCACGGAAATGATCACAGTGTGGAACGCCTTTTTGGTGGGTTCCAAGGGGAATAGCTTGATGGTCTGCACGGTGACACCAGCGGCATCGGCCTTTTCATCTACGAACGTGCTTTTGAAGCCTTTCTCGTATTGGGTGAAGAGTTTGCTGGGATCCAGCTCCTGGTCCATTTCGGCCGGGTCGCTCAGGTTCACTTCGTTGGCTTCCTTGTTGTAGGTGTACACCGTTGTTCCGTCGTTGATGATGGTGTTCTTGTCCAGCACCAAGCGGAACTTCTTGCCCTTCACCTTCATGTTGCCCTCCTGTTTCACATCAAGTTTATCCTTGGTGTTCTCCAGGCGGCTGCTGAAGTCGGCCTCGAAGCTGGTCCACGCCTTGGCCTTGGCGATCAATTTGTCCATCACAGCCTTACTGCGGGCGTCGTCCTGGGCATGCGCACCCACGGCAAGCGCAACGGAAAAAGCGGTCAGAAGAAAGGTCCTTTTCATGGTCGCAAAACTAATCCGTAGTCCATAGGCAAAGTGCGTGCCACGTGATCGTTCGGAAGCGGCAAGGTTGCTTTTGCCCACTTCCCGAACATCTCCTACTTGTTCCAGTTCGGGTTGGCCTTAACGAAGGCCTTGTACTTCTTACCGCCGAGCATGGTGCCACGGCATTTTTTGGAGCCGCAGCGGCAAGCCCAGGTCTTCAGCAACTTGGCCGTGTAGGGTACCTCGAACTCGAAGCCGTAATCGTAGGTGATCTCTTCGCCGGTGCGAATGGGGCGGAGGGCCTCGATGATCACACGGTCCTTCTTGGGATCGGGGTTCTTCTTCTTCTCGCTATGGATGAAGGCGATCGCGTTGGGCTCGCAGCTCGTGTTTATCCACTTGGCCACGTTACCACGCACGTTGGCATCGAGGATCCACTCATCGTTCAGGGTGAATAGGAAGGTATGACCCGAGCTAACGTCGCCGTGGTATTGTTCATCGGCTTCGGCATGGGTCATCAAACGACCCTTGTATTCAACAATGGCTTCCCCCTTGCGGATGGGAGCCGTAGCGATCACGCCGTTGCCATGGATAGGCGAACGGAGCTTCTTGATCTTGAGCGTGGATTGAAGTTTCGGCATGGCGTTGGGGTCGCGAAGATCGTTCTTCCAGCGGACCGAACAACATGATCAGAAGTAGAGTTTGCACACGAACACCGCCGTGATCACGCATGCCAGATCAGCCAGTAGCATGATGCCGAGCGTATACCGGCTGTCCTTCACGTTCACCGAACCGAAGTAAAGCGCTACTACATAGAACGTGGTTTCCGCAGCACCTTGGAAAAGGCAGCTCAGTTGCCCGGTAAGGCTATCGGGGCCGTAGGTCTTCATGGCATCGAGCATGAAGCCGCGCGAACCACCGGCGCTGAAGGGGCGCATCAACGCCACCGGAATGGCATCGATCACCGCTTTCTCCACACCCACCAAGGCCAAGGTCCACGAGAGCCCATCCATAACAATACCCATAAGGCCGCTGTTGCGGAAGATGCTGAGCGCGGCAAGCATGGCCAGCATGTACGGTAGTACACGCAAGCCCGTAGTGAAACCGTCTTTGGCACCATGCACGAAACTGTCGAACATGTTGGTGCCCTTCTCCGTGAAGTACCGTTCCACCAGGAAGGCATAACCCACGATGAGACCGATGATCACCAGTAGCATGCCATTGCTGAGGTTATCGGTGAAGTGGAATTTGGATACACCGACGAGCCCGCTGATGTAGGCCATTAGCCCACCGATGACCACACTAACGCCGAGAACACCGAGCATGACCGGTAGGTTGAACAGGTTGATCCGCTGCTTGGCCGCCACCAGGAACAAGGCCACCAGCGTACCCACGAAGCTGGTGATGATGCAGGGGATCATGATATCGGCCGGGTTGGCGGCACCCTGGGCGGCGCGGTAGCCGATGATGCTGGTGGGCAACAACGTGAGGCCCGCAGCATGCAGGCAGAGGAACATGATCTGGCTGTTGGTGGCACGGTCGTTCTGCGGGTTGTCCTCCTGCATGCTTTCCATCGCCTTCAGTCCGAAAGGCGTTGCGGCACTATCCAATCCGAGGAAGTTCGCTGCGAAATTGAGGGTCATGAACCCGTAGGCGGGGTGGCCCTTCCTCAATTCGGGGAATACACGGTGGAAGACAGGAGAGAGGAAGCGGGCCACCTTTTCCATCGCACGCGAGTCGATCAACAGGTTCAGTAGGCCGCAGAAGAAAGTGAGGTAGCCGATCAATGGCAGCCAAAGGTCGGTGATGGTATTACGGCAGGTTGCGAAAAGGCCATCGGCGGGTTGGGTGCCCACGCTCTTCACCAAGGCACCGCTTTTGCTGATGGTATACAAGGTATCGCCCACCAGCTGGGGCCCTTCAGCGCGGATAGTGGAAATGATGGGTTCGCTCTCCAACACCGCCACATCCACTTCGGCCACCACCAGCGGCTCCCCTTGTTTGCCGTTGATGAGGCTACCCAAACTGTATTGCCTGCCGGTGCCGAGCATGACAAGCACATACACGATACTGAGCAGCAGGATGAATGTCCAGAACCGACTGAGGGCCATGCGCACAAAGAACAGTTGATGCGGATCGCGAACCGCACATCAATGCACACGGTGGTGAACATAGCGATGTGGAGGGCAAGGGCGGCGGCTACATTTACCCACCATGCGCA
>JAEYWT010000161.1 GCA_023428865.1 Bacteroidota bacterium
CACTTCAAGAGCGTGCTTTTGCCTGTGCCGTTCCGCGCTACGATGGCCGTCTTTTGGCCCTTTTCCAGGCCGAAGGAGATGTCTTTGAAGAGTTGACGAGGGCCGAAGCGCTTGGCCACTTTTTCGACAGAGAGGACGTTCATGCTGGCATTACCGCCTATGGCGGGGCGCGAAGGTCGGGAATTGTGGGGCCTTTCAGTCTGCGACCGCGATCGCGGACCTACAAGTATGGGACGAAATGGCGCGTCTCTCTGTGCTGGCAGCGTTGAGACTTGGCCAGGCCATGTTATAAGATCCTTTCAAGGTATAGATGGGCCATCGAGAGCTGAAACCGAAGCAAGGTTGTTTCCGTACAAGACACCACGACCTCATGCGCCATGATCCTATCGTCCATGTCCCTGACCGAGATCGCCGCCGCGCTGCGTAAGGACGTGGTGGGTCTTCAGCGGCATGTGGCAGGGGTGTATTGGGATATGGAGCGCCGTCACCGCAAGGGTGGAAAGGGCGTGATCGTTCAAGCGGGTGAATTCACATCTGAGGAGCGAATTCAGTGGTTGTACGTGGTCACCATTTCACCGCGCAAGACCACGCTTTACCCGGTTGGCTGGTACTTTACTCGCGAGGGCATCCACTGTATCCAGATCGATGCGGAAGGGCCCTCCACCTACATGAGGCCCCATGTGCTTGACCGATACCGTCAGCGTTTCTACAAGGATGCGGATGTGTTGGAGGCACTGAAACAGATGCACGTTCGCAACTACGACAAGGCCAGCGAACCACGTGACTACCGTGGTCGACCGGCGATAGCCAGCGCAGTGGAGGACGGTTTCCTGCTGGGCGACATCGTCCTAAACGGCGATCTGGTGGACTACCACACCTTCTACGATGTGGCCATGGGATCAAAGGAACGTTGCTTGTGCGATATGCGGAAGTTGCTGGAATGGCGACGCTACTACAACGCCATCACACCGAAAAGCGCTGGCGACCGTAAGGACAACTACGTGAACTGGGGCCGCGGCTTCGAAGTCCGTTTAGAGCGGTTGCGTGCAGCCTGAATCAGGAAGTTCAGTGGTCGTGTCGCGAAAATGAGATCAGACTGAACATATGGTGTGCTCGAAGTGATCGATCAGTGATCCTCCTCCATCATAGCCGCCCGTTGCGTCAGCTCATGATAGCACAGCACATCATCGGCGAAGCAGTGGATCACCATGCTTTTGCGGCTGGCATTGGGCGTGGTCATCTTCTTGCCTCCGTGTAAGAGGTTGGCATGCCAGAAGAGTACGTCGCCGGGTTGGGCCAGCAGCTCCTTGCGCTCGAAGTGGCCTTCTGCGATGGAGCGGTCCACGGCTTGTTCGTAGCGGAGGTAGGCGTCTTCACCGATCACGAATTGGTTGCCGCCGTGGTCGTATTGGCCGTTGAGCAGGTAGGGTAGTTTGTGGCTTCCAGGGTGGTACACCAGCGGCCCGTTGTCAGGCGTGATATCTTCCAGAGCGATCCACGCGGCGGTCATGTATCCCAGTGGGTGCGTGGTCATGTGTATGCTGTCGCTGTGTGCGGCCTGCTCGCTGCCGGTGAGGAAGTTGATGCTCTGGAACACGTTCATCTTCTTGCCCAGGAGGAAGTCCATCACATCCAGGATGCGGCGGTCGTGTACGTACTTGCGCAGCAGTTCGCTGTGGTGGAAGGCGAACATGATCTTCCGACCGGTGAAGTTGAAGTCCACCACCTTGTCGCGGATCAATCGATCGATCTCGGCATTGATCTCCGCCACTTCGTGTGGTTTGAACAGGCCGCGCAGGATCACATACCCATTGGTGGGCCAAGCGAGGATGGCTTCGCGTGTAGCGGCATCGAACTGCTGTAACCCCGGAGCCGTGGGCAGTTTGGCGACACCTTCTGCCGTATCCAGCCACGGCAGGTCGGTGGTATTGGTCTTCGGCAGATCGATACTGCTGATGGGCAGGAGTACGCTGCGTTGGATGCCGTACTTCTTGTACATGCGCCGTGCGTGTGCCAGCTTCTTCAGGTTGAAGAGGTTCAGCAGCACGTAGTTCGCCTTGATCTTGCGTAGGGTGCCGTAGTAACGATCAAGCCATTTGCGCATGTGTCGCATCCCGATCTCGGGAGTGCGAAGGTAGGGGAGCAGTTGTCAGTTCGTGGTGGTCAATTGTCAGGAATGATAAGCAACCACGAACGTTGACCACCAAGGAGCCTGACAACTCCGAACTGCGAACTCCGAACTTACAACTCACTCCACCGAATTACCTTGGCCGTATGTCCGCCAACTGCACATGGGCGAAGACGATCGCGATCAGCGCACTGCTCCTCGTCGGTTGTACGTCCACTTCCAAGACCGCATCGGTACCTGCCATGACCACCATCTATGTTGTTCGCCATGCCGAAAAGCTGACCACCGATCACGATACGCCACTATCACCACTAGGTGAAGCGCGTGCAAAAGCCCTGGCGGATAAGCTTGTCGATGCTGGCGTGCAGCAGGTGTATGCCACCACCTTGCAGCGCACCCAGCAGACCGTGGGTCCCTTTGCGGAGGTGCGTGGGCTCAGCGTCATCTCCATAGAACCTACTGCGGTGGATAGCTTGGTGCATCGGATAAAAGCCACGGACCGAGGTAAGGTGGTGCTGGTGGCGGGACACAATCATACCGTGCCTGCCATCGTGCAAGGTCTTTCGGGCTGGACGGTCGATCCGATCCCGGAGAACGTGTTCGATCGCCTCTACCGTGTTGAGCTACCCGAAAATGGTGCCGCGGTGGTTACGCTATTTTCCTTCGGGGAACCAACCCCTTGATCGCTCAGGAAGCGGCATTCACCTCCTGCAACAGTTTGGTGATGTCCGCGATGAGGCGGTCCACATCGGTAGGACTGGTGCCATCGTAGAAACCGCGGATGCGGCGTTGCGGGTCGACTAGGACGAAATTCTCGGTGTGTACGAAGTCGTCGGGGCCGCCGTCTCCTTCGTCCATAGCGGCGAAGTAGCTCTTGCGGGCCAGTGCATAGATCTGTTTACGATCACCGGTAAGGAAGCGCCAGCGCTTGGGATCCGCGCGGTGCAGCTCTGCGTATGCGGCAAGCACAGGCACGGAATCCATTTCGGGTGTTACGGAATGGGAGAGCAGCAGCAGCTTGTCTTCGTTCTTGTACGCTTCTTGCACACGCTCCATCTGCACGGTCATCTTGGGGCAGATCGTAGGGCAAGTGGTGAAGAAGAAGTCGGACACTACGATCCTATCGCCCACGTCGTTCAGTGTGAAATGCCCACCGAACTGATCCACTAGGTTGAAGTCGCTGATGTGATGTTCACCCTTGGCGCCTTTCAGGGATGGGTCCACCAGGCGTTGGTCCAGTTGGTTGGGGTGGTAGATGGGCAGCTTGTCCGAAGGCTTGAGGAAATAGTAGCCAATGCCCACAGCAACTACGACGATGGAAAGGAAGAGGGCTATCCGAAGGCCCAGCGAGCGGTTGCGTGTTCGGTCCATTCAGGTCTTGCGCAGGTTGATGCCGTAATCCAACGCAAAGATGAAACGATGTTCCGGAGCGAAGACCATGCGTTCGCGATCGTGTACGATGCCAAAGCCCAAGGAGTGACCATCGGTGATATTCCATTCACTGCCCAGCTTGTAGCGTGTACCGAAGTAGGAGAGGCCCTGTGGTGCCGCCCAGGTGAAGAGTTCCACGCTGAACTGTGGGTCCAATTTCCACCCAGGGATGTTGTAACCTGCTATGAGCTTGTTACGGAGCACTTCGCGCACATCGCCCCATTCGCGGAAGTTGTGTTGGTAGGTGAAGCGGTAGCCCAGTTCAAAGCGGTCCACTTCGGTCTTGTACTGCACCATGCCGCCGAGGCGTTGGCGGTCGGCGCCAGCACTTCTGTAGGCATAGCGGAATTCAGCACCAGCCGTGAGCTTTTCGGTGATCTTATACGTGGCACCAAGGTCCACGTACAGCTGCCTACCGGCAAAGAAGCTATCGGCAGAGCGATAGCCTAGTTCACCGCTGGTCTTTATCCGTTTAACGATGTCCTTGCCGAGCAGCCCTTTCAGGAAAGAGGGTTTACCCTGCACGCCGAAGCTGGCCCAGAGTTCCTGCTTCAGATCTGGTCGTGCGGCTTCCTGGGCGAATGCGAGGCATGCGCAGGCGAGCAACGTGCAGAGGAGCGCTGCGCGAAGCATCAGTACTTCTCGATCGGGATGATGCCCAGGTCCACCACTTCCTTCGCGTCGCCGATGGAAGCGGACCGGATCACGGCCTTGGTGTCTCCGCTGCAATCCCGGCATTCGGATCGAACGAAAATGGTGTACTCACCCTTACGCAGCCATGGGAAGCGGAACTCCCCGTTCGGTCCGGTGTCCACATTGTCATCGGGGAAGGCGCCCTCTGTAGTTTCGCCATAAACGATGTAGACGTTCTCGCCGATCACGGCATAGGGGTCGCCGATGGGGTTACCGCTCAGGCTGTAGCGCTGCTCGATCACACGTCCCCGTATCTCGGCCTTTCCACCCTCGCCAGGCTCTTTGTTACAACCAGCCAGAAAAGCCAGGAATGGCAGGACGAACAGCACTCGCTTCATGTGAGATCCACGTTAAGGGAGCGCTAAAATAGGCGGAAGGGCGATCCGGCTCAGGCGTAGATCCGTTCCACTTGCACCGAGTACTTGGCCATAATGGGTTTCCTGCGGAGCTTTAGGGACGGGGTAAGCTCGCCTCCATCAATGGTGAATTCGGCTGGCAGCAGTTCAATGCGTTTGATCTGCTCCCAGTGGCCTAGGCTGGCGTTCACCTTTTGCACTTCGGCGAACACGCGGTCCACGATGCGTTTGTCGGTGATGATCTGTTGGGGACTTTCGAAGGGGATGCCTTTCAATGCGCAATAGTCCTTCAGGAAGGTGAAGCTTGGAACGATCAACGCAGCGGGGAACTTGCGGTTCTCGCCGATCACCATGGCTTGTTCGATGAAACGCGAGGCTTTCAGTTGATTCTCGATCGGTTGTGGAGCCACGTATTTGCCGCCACTGGTCTTGAACATCTCCTTCTTACGGTCGGTGATGTAGAGGAAGCCATCGCGCAGCTCACCGATGTCTCCCGTGTGGAACCAGCCATCGGCATCGAGCACTTCACGGGTAAGTTCGGGTTCCTTGTAGTAGCCCATCATCACATTGGGGCCTTTGATCAGGATCTCCCCATCGGCGGCGATGCGTACTTCGACATCCTTGATGGGTCTTCCCACGGAACCGAAGCGCAAGCCATCGTTGCGGGCATCGTTCACACTGGCCACCGGGCTGGTCTCGGTAAGTCCGTAGCCTTCCATCAACGGTACGCCGGCAGCATTGAAGATGCGTGCCAGCCGAGGTTGCAAGGCGGCACTACCGCTGGCCACGCATTTGACCTGGCCTCCAAGTGCCTCGCGCCATTTGCTGAAGACGAGTTTCCGTGCGATGCCCAGTTGTAGATCGTACCACCAACTGCGGCCGTGTACTTCGTAGCGTTCGCCCAGGTCCAACGACCAGTAGAAGAGCTTGCGCTTGATCCCGGTGAGCGCTTCGCCTTTGGTGAGGATGGCATCGTAGATCTTCTCCAGCAGGCGCGGTACGGCGGTGAACACATCTGGCTTTGCTTCCTTGATACGCGCTCCAAGTTCTTCGAGCGTTTCTTGGAATCGCACCTGCATGCCTGCCCGTTGGTACAGGTACATGAGCATGCGTTCGTAGATGTGGCAGAGCGGCAAAAAGCTGATGGCACGTGCGCCACGTTCCACGGGTAGGCGGTGCGAGCTGGCCTCCACGTTGCTCAGGATGTTGTTGTGCGAGAGCATTACGCCCTTGGGCTTGCCGGTGGTGCCGCTGGTATAGATGATGGTGGCGAGGTCTTCGTTCTTCACCGCAGCCTTGCAGCGTTCGAGCTCGGCGCGGTGGTCGAGGCCCTTGGCCAGCAACTCCTTCCAATGTGTGGCGCCGGGCACCCGGTCGAAGGTGAAGAGGTGGGCGACGGATGGTACGCGTATCTGCGCTGCTTGTGCGTTGGCGAGCAGATCGGCGTTGCTCACGAAGAAGACCTTGGCACCGGAGTGTTCCAGGATGTACGCATAATCATCCACCGTCATGGTGGGGTAGATGGGTATGCCGATCACGCCCAAGCGCAATAGTGCCTGATCAACGATGGCCCATTCGGCACGGTTGCCACTGGCCAGGGCGACTTTATCACCGGGTTTGATCCCCAAGTTGAGCAGCCCCATCGCCAGCTGCTCGGCGGTATCGATGAACTCCTTGGTGCTGTAGTTGCGCAGCTTGCCTTCTTCCAGGGAACCCACACAGGCCTCTTGCGGGAATTGGGCAAGCTGGAGGTCGGCGATATCGAACAGGCGTGATACGGTCATGGCGACAAGATAATGGCTTGGATGGGAAATAGGAACGGCTCCTGCTGGAGCCGTTCTGGTAAGGCTGTGCCGGTCACTCCAAGCTGCCGTCGAACTCAACGGTCAACACCCTTACTTGGTTGCCATTCTTGAAAACGAACTTCTCCTTGAAGTGGGATCGACGCTCCTGGTCCATGTAGTAGATCTTCTCAACGCGACGGTTGTCCTTTTTCCCATCGACTTTCAGGTCGATCTCGAAGATCGCATTCACTGCGCTACTTTTGAGGCTGCTGCGCTTCACGTTCTGTGTTGAGACCTTCACCGACGAACGCAGCTCGATGTCTTGACCGGCTAGGATCTGGACCCTGTCGGTGCCCTCTGCGCCACGTATTTCGGCGGTTACGTCCTGTCCATTGGTCACCTGTTCCTTTTCGGTGATCGTGACGTTGGTTATCCGGTAGATCGTTTGTGCGTTCAGGGAGCAGGCGAATAGAGAGGCGAAGATGAGCAGTGCGTGCCGGATCATGGTTTGGCCTTTAATTTGTGTTGTGACTCACAAGATACGTGCCGCATTACACCACACAAGAAACACCATGAAAGTGAATTTCCGTTCTGTGCTTCTCGGAGCAGCATTGCCCTTGGCCCTTCTGTTAGGATATGGTTTCCGTCCCTCGCCAGCGGCAGAGATGTATACCTATCGCCAATTCAGCACCATCGAAAGCGTTGTGCCTGGTGGAATGGGGCGCTCCCGGGTGATCATTAGCGATGCTGGCGACCAAGAGGTTGGTAAGGATCTCATGAACTTCTACAGCATGGTCGGCATCAACTTCAAGAACATCGCCAACAACGATCGCTTGATCGTTGAGACGGTGAACGAATGGACCGGTCAGGGTTGGGAGTTGCATACAGTGACCACCGGAGTCCAAAGCGGCGAGAAGGGTGGGGGTATTTTCATAACCCGCTACTTGTTCCGAAAACCGGTCTGATCAAGGCTTCATG
>JAEYWT010000177.1 GCA_023428865.1 Bacteroidota bacterium
CATATGCTCCAGAACCAGGTAGAGCTCCAATCGTTCCAGTTCTTCGGCCAAGGTGGTGGTATCGTTCTGGCTAGCGTCGAGGTTCTTGCGGATCAGCTTGGCGAAACTGGTGAGGTAGCGGCTGGCCGTGGTACGGTCCTGTTTGTTGATGTGATACTGGATGCTGTTGAGCGCGTTGAAGACGAAGTGCCGGTTCATGTTAGCGTTCAACGACTGTTGTTCCAGCTGCAACATGCGCGAGCGGAGCATCAACTGGCGCGTGCGTTCGCGGCGTTCGCGGAGGATGGAACGATAGCGGATGGTGCCATAGCCGATGGCTACAAGGGTTATGGCGCACAGGGCGAAGAACCACCAGCGCAACCAGAAGGGCGGGGTTATCTCGAAGCTGAAGGAGACCGGCTCGCTCCAAACGCCGTTGCCTGTGGAGGAGATCACTTCGAAGGAGTAGGTGCCGTGGGAAAGATTGCTGTAGCTGGCGAAACGCGCTTCGGTGGGTGGCAGCCAGTCCTGGTCGAATCCGTTCAAGCGGTAGCGATACAGCACCTTGTCCGGCTTGGAGAGCGATATGCCCAGGTAGTCGAAGGTGAGGTGGTTGCGCCGGTGGTCTAGGCGGAGGCCGACGGGCAGTCCGGAGGCGTCCGTACCGGTACTTCGATTGGACCAATCCGTGGTCTGCAGGAAGGATCGGATACCCGTTATGCGTGTGGGTGGTGCGGTCTTCACATTCACCCGTCGGTCGGCGATGACGTCGTGGTAGACCATTCCTCCAGAGCTGCCCAGGAGCAGTCGACCGCGGTCCAGAATAGCTGCGTTCAAGTTGAATTCGAGGCTACGTAGGCCGTCGTTCAAGGAGATGTGCTCGGCCAGTGCCGGTGATCGTAGCAAGCTGTCGGGGTTGAATGCGTAGAGGCCATTGTTCGTCCCTGCCCAAATGCGCCCTTTACCGTCTGCCACCAGCAGGTCAATGAAGTTGGAACCGAAATCGCCGGCTAGTCGCACCGCGCGCAGCACACCGCCGTCCATACAGTTAAGACCGTTGGCCGTACCCACCCACAGCCGCCCTTTCTCATCGAAGAGCAGGCACTGCACGGTGTTATCGCTCAAGCCCTTGTCGGTTCCCCATTGTTCAAATCGATCGTTGCGTCCAGTCTCGCTCACCATGCGCATCAACCCGTTGTCCGTGGCCATCCACAAGTGCCCGTATTGATCGCGGCGCAAACTGCGGATGCTGCGTCCCGGTCCGTTCTTACCGGCAATGTGGTGTATCACCGACCCGTCGGTGCGCAAACCCAAGAGTCCGCCGCGCATTCCGAACCAGATGGTGCCATCGGGAGCTTGGTCCAACGAGAATACCGGCTGTTCCTCTGCTTTCACCGCAGGTGGTAGCGGCTGCACCTGGCCGTTCACCAAGTGGACCACACCAGCGCTGGTGCCGAACCACAGGCCACCATCGCGATCACGCAACCCCGACCAGATCGTGTTGTTGGGCAAGCCGTCCAAGGTGGTGATGGTGGCCATACCATCCATCCGGCAGATGCCATTATCGTAGGTGCCCAGCCATAGGTCACCTTTCGCATCAGCGGTCATGTTCATCACCAAGTCGCTGCACACCCCATCGCGAATGGTGAAGGTGATGAACCGATCACCGGCGTACTTCATGGCTCCTGCGCCGTCGGTACCGATCCACAGGTCTCCTTCATCATCTTGTAGAACGCACCATATATTGTCGTTAGGCAACCCTTGGTGTACCGTGAAGACGCGCATCCGGCCTTGGTCCATCAGGTTAAGACCGAACTTGGTGCCGACCCAAAGGCGATCGCGGTCGTCCACGAAAAGGCAGCGCACGTGGTCGCGTAACAATCCATTGTCCTCATCGAACTGTTCGTTGGCGCCGTTCGGGGTTATCTTGAACAGGCCATCCAACGTGGTGCCCACCCACCAGGTGCCATCGCCGCTCTGGGCTAGGGCGGTTATGTTCTTGGCATGCCGATCACCAACCTGCACCGCCGTGGTGCGGCCATTGTCCCATAAAAGTAGTCCTTCGCGCAAGCCGATCAGAAGCCGACCATCCTTCAACAGAAGCATCGTGCGCACATACGCTCCGGCATCCATGGGATAGCCCGGCAGGGGGGTGATACGTTCACCCTGGCGCACGAACACGCCGCCACCGTCGGTGCCGATGTACAAGTGCCCGTTTCCGTTGGCGGCTAGGGAAAGGATGCGCGCTCCGTTGCTGGTATCGGGCAAGGGGTGGGTATGGAAGGTTCGGCCATCCCAGCGGGTAAGGGTGTTGCCGGTGGCTAGGAAGAGTTCACCTTCAGGGGAGCGCACCATGGCACTCACCTGGGGGTCTGGCAGGCCATCGGTCAAGGCGTAGTTGGTGAACTCCAGCCCATCGAAACGGCTGGCGCCCCCCAGGGTGCCGAACCAGAGATAGCCCTGCGCATCCTGTGCCATGGACCTTACCTGGCTTTGGGCAAGGCCATCTTTGGTGGTGAGTTGTTTGAAGCTGAATTGCTGCGCGCGCAACGACAGCGCAGCGGCTGCTGCGAAGAGGAGAACGGATACCGCGCGGAACATCGACCCCGAAGGTCGCTAGAAGGTATTGATCAACCCAAGGAAATCCGGCAAACGGCGGCGAGAGACAGGGATAAGGGCACCACTGTCCAGCACCGCCATGTTCCCTTCAGCGCGATTGAAGCCCTTGAGGTGGGCCAGGTTGATGATGAAGGATTTGTGGACGCGGAAGAAGGTCTTCGGGTCGAGGTTGTTCTCGAACACGCGGATGTGCTTGCTGCTCACGCTGCGTTTACCATCCTTCAAGTGGATGGTGGTGTAGCTATCGTTGGCTTCGAGGTACATGATGTCCTCGTGTTTCAGCAGGATCAGACCTTCGCGACCGGGTACGGCCACCCGTGCGCTCAAGGGCGAAGCCGGATCCTTCATCAACGCTGCGATGGCCGATGGCTGAGGCCCGCCGATCTCGTCCGTCTGGCGCAACAGTTTCTTCACCGCACGCTGCAGCGCATCGATGTCCACGGGCTTTTCCAAGTAGTCCAGCGCGTTCTGCTGGAAGGCCTTCAGGGCATACTCATCGTAGGCGGTCACGAACACTACGGGTAGGTCCAGTTCGGCGATGGAGGCGAGCAATGCGAAACCATCCTCACCGGGCATCTTGATGTCCAGGAAGAGCGCGTTGGGCTGTAGGGTGTTGATCTTCTCTCGAGCTTCAGCTGCGCTACCCGCCTGTCCCACGACCTGCACCTCGGGACAATGTTCTTCTAGCATCAGGCGCAGGTTGTCCCGTGCATCGGCCTCGTCATCTACGATCAGTGCGCGCAGTGCCATGTGTGGTGGTTTGCCGAAAAATAGGCTAACGGCAGAAAGCGGCCAGCATGGCGCGAAGAACGGTTCCGTTGATCCGGAGAACGGCCTGTGATGGACGGTTAAGGGTAGTGGCCATTTCGGTCGCCATGGGAAGTGGCTCTGGGGTGAACGCAGGCGCGCCAGCCGATGCCGGGCGGATCATGACCGTTGCTCGTTGGTCCCTTTTCCAACAGCCCACACAGGTCTAGCTTGCAGCAGCAATAGGGAAGTACCTGGTTACGAAGGCCAGGTCTCCCGGCGGATGTGGATCCGCTTCGGACCTTCTGGTGTTTTGGTTTGGTGGCAGCGCCCGGATCACGCAAGTGGTTCGGGCGCTGGTCTTTTGCATAGGGATCGAAACCTGTGGAGGTGTCCCGGCGTAGAACGGGGCAACTCTTCCGCCATGAACGCTCCAGCACACGAGATACGCGTCCGCATCGACCAGATCGAGCGCCTGCTGATGTTCGACTATGAGCCGGGCAGCCAGGAAGCGCTGTTCGACATCTGCGACCAGAACGGCCACATCGTGAAGACCGGCGAGGTGAGCGGCCCCGTTACCCGGGTGCGTATCACCGACCTGCACGGCGACGAGTACTACCTGATGGTGCTCGACGGCGAGGTCTCCACCGTGAAGCCATTTCAACTAAGGAAGGTCGGCTGAACATTCGAACAACTCAGCCAGGCGTTCCCGTCTACACGGAGGGGCTTCTTCCCTCAGTCGGTTTGCATGCTCACCGGAA
This sequence comes from Bacteroidota bacterium, assembly GCA_023428865.1. Classification (GTDB taxonomy): domain Bacteria; phylum Bacteroidota; class Bacteroidia; order Flavobacteriales_F; family PHOS-HE28; genus PHOS-HE28. The sequence continues at coordinate 4,107 of JAEYWT010000177.1, forward strand.
GCATTCGTTCGTCGTACGTGATGCTATCGGCAATGCTGAACTCGTCAATGGCTGTTACCACCTGCTGGTAGCTCAAGCCATCGTTGGCATCCACAATGTGCATAGGCTCTGTTCCGCTTGCACGCTGATCGCGCGGAAGCTGTCTAGGGTGTTGCGCAGCGCCTTACCTCCTAGCGGTTGCAACAAGGTGGCCGCACTGAACTCGCCGTGGTAGCCGTAGTGTCGGCCTTTCTCCTCAAGATGAATGGTGAGTGTATTGTTCGCCGAAGTGGCCGTGCCGGACAAGGGAAGTTCCAAGTTCATGACCCACTGATCCATCAGGTGCGTGGTGAGCATGAAGAAGGGGATGAGAAGGAAGTCAAGGTCCACAAAGGGCGTCATATCCAGGTGGAGGCGAGGGGTCGGGCGGCGCTTGGAGCGGGGGCTCGTGGATGTGGTGTTATCTGCCATGGTGGAGTGGTTGGCAGGAGAACCTGGAAATGCAGCGCCGCATTGGCCCGTTCACACCGTTGCTTGCGAAGCCAAATGGACGCTCATGGACACGGATGGACCTCCATTAGTATCCATCCGCGTCCATTCCGGAAACCGGGCATTTTTAACCGCTACGCCAACACCCTCCGGCTCATCAACTCCTCCACCGCCTCCACCTCGATGGGGATGTTCGCGAACAGGTCGATCGGGTTGTCGCGGGTCACCAGGATGTTGTTCTCCAACCGGATGCCCAGCTTCTCCTCGCGGATGTAGATACCCGGCTCCACGGTGAACACCATGTCCGGCTGGATCATCTCGTTCCACAGGCCCACGTCGTGTACATCGAGGCCCAAGAAATGGCTGTTGCCGTGCATGAAATACTTCTTGTACAGCGGCCGGTCGGGGCTTTGCTTGGCCACTTCGGCCTTGTCCAGCAGACCGAGACCGATCAGCTCGCTCTCCATCACCTTGCCCACTTCCTTGTGGTAGTCGGCCAGCAGCGTGCCCGGACGTAGCATGGCGATCGACGCCCGTTGCACACGCAACACCGCGTTGTACACGTCCTTCTGCCGCTGCGTGAAACGGCCGTTCACCGGAATGCACCGCGTCAGATCGCTCGCGTAGCCGCCGTACTCGCAGCCGAAGTCCATCAGGATCACGTCGCCGTCGTTGCATACCTGGTCGTTGGTGATGTAGTGCAACACGCACGCGTTGTAACCGCTGGCGATGATCGGTGTGTAGGCATGCCCGCGCGAACCATTGCGCAGGAACTCATGCGTGATCTCCGCTTCGATCTCGTACTCCTTCACGCCCGGCTTCACGAAACCGCACACGCGCTCGAAGGCCTTGCCCGTGATGTCCATCGCCCGCTGCATCTGCGCCACTTCCTCCTTCGTTTTGCGGCTGCGGATGCGGTGCATGATCGGCGCGCTGCGCTTCACGCTGTGCAGCGGATACAACGCACGCGTCTCCTTGTTCTTGCGCTCCTCGCGCGTCTCCACCTCATTGCCCTGGCGCAGGTGCTCGTTGCTGTTCAGGAAGAGATGCTCGGCCTGTGGCGCCAGGCGTTTGATCGTCGCGTCGTAGCTCGTGGTCCACAGCACGGTGGCGATGCCGCTCAAGTCACTTGCTTCCTTCTGAGAGAACTTGGCGCCTTCCCAGATCGCGATGTGTTCGTTCGTCTCGCGCACGAAGAGGATCTCGCGGTCCTTCGGGTCCACCGCATCGGGGAAGAGCAGCAGGATCGTCTCCTCCTGGTCGATGCCGCTGAGGTAAAAGATGTCGCTGGCTTGCTTGAACGGCATCGAGCCATCGGCGCTCGTGGGCATGATGTCGTTGCTGTGGAAGATGGCCAAGCCGCCTTTCTCCAGGTGCTGGCGGAAACGGGCGCGGTGCTCGCGGTAGGTGGCGGCGGTGAGAGGTGTGTAACGCATGGCATTCGCCGAAGCCTCGGCGTAGGTGAATAGGGCGAAGGTAGGATCAAGACTCAAGATAAAAGGCGCAAGGCTCAAGCATCAAGGTGTGGCGGCCTTGAGACTTGTACTTTGGGTCTTGAATAGTGTGTCTTGTAGAGGTACGCTTCGGCTCGAAGACTCGCCGTCGGGCCATTTGCTTGCATTCCTCGCTTCCTTCGTCTGCTGTGGGCTACCCGCTGCTGTCCCTAACGCGATTCGCTTTCAACAAACGAGATTTGTGACATGACTCCAAAGAAGATTGAGTTCCTGTGCTTTAAGGACTGGCGCGAAACTTTGCTCGAGCGCGTTGGGATGGAAGCATGGGTCACGGCATATCAAATGGGTGGCGAGTCAGGCCTATTCAATTTTGGCATCTACGGCGTCTTCATTCCATCGGAATACTGCCACAAAGTCCTTGACCATTCCGGTTGGGATTTTAGCACGAATAGCTGTAGTCCAGGGAACTCCACCTCCTCAGACGGGAAAGGGAATCCGACGGTAACCTACAGGCGCTTTCAAGGCATTGAAGGAGCGGAATCATTGGTTCTTGCGCGATGGTTTCACGGCGTGCGGCCTGACTACTTGGAGATCTTGGAAGAGTTCAGGCTCTATTTCAATCTCTTCGAGGAGAAATCAATGGGTACTTTCTTTAAGATCACGGATAGTGGTCGAGAAGAACCCGTTGTGCGGATTATTGACGGCCGCGTTGAAGTTCGGCTGAAGGAAGTAAGGCAATTCGCTGCCACCAAGCGAATGCATTTCTCCTTCCAGTTTGATCTGCGACGATTCGTGAAGGGGAATGTTCGTTCCATTGATGAGCGCGAACGCGAACAGGAGGTCTGGGACATACCATCGCTGTTGCGGTATGATCTTCATATCAACAACCTAATCGGAACCGATGGACTTGTTTGTTCAAGCATCCATGGCAAGAAGCTGATTCCTCCATTCCCTATCGAGCACAGTGGAATCTCACCATATGACGATGAGGAGGAAGAGATTGACTTCATCATTGGCACAGATGAGTTTGGCAAACCCGTGAGCTTCTCCTCCGGGGAGGATAAGCTTGCCAACTTCTTCGGCAAGAATCCTGGCGCTCCTGTGTATGTAACCCCTATGTTCTTCTCTAAGACGGTCCTGACCCGCTACTTGGCCGATCCTGACCGCTACACCATTGAAGAGGGTTATCTCCGTTGCGGAGGATTGTGGGGTGTGCGAATAGACAATGACCACTCGGATTGTGTCGCGGTCATGTTGGGTGACTTGGGCAGGGATATGCCCTTGGAGGAACGCAAGTACTGGAGGGCCTTCAACATGCCTCCGGAAGGTCGAGGGTTCAGCAACTCGAACTTCAAACGCTCGTTCTTGGTCGAGGATGCCGTTCCGCAAGAGCCTGAGCATCGCTTCCAAGCTGCGTACGCGAGAATCGCCGAGGCAGACCCTTCCGTGATATCGTGGCCGTTGCTGTTACCGCTTGGCAAATCAGACGAACACCACATCAAGACCTTGCATGTCCCAATTACGGACACGCAGGCAGAGTTTGACCAGCAAGTGCTCAGTTTGACCAGGACGATGATCGACTCGTTGAACGTCGTCCAGCTCAAGAAATTCATTGTCAAGCAGCCAGATATGAAGCCGATTGCCTTGTGTGAAGAAGTGTGTAAGACGCTGAGCGTTGAGCACTACGAGAAACACACAGGCTTCCTTAGGAACTTGCAGAGCCTGCGATCTATGGGTGCGGCTCACAGAAAGGGCAGCGACTACGCCAAGGCTGTGAAACGATTCGACGCAGTGGGGAAACCACTTCCAATGGTCTTTCGAGGAATCTTGGAGCAAGCCATTGAGTTCTTGGACTGGGTGCTTACAACTTTCAACGTGAAGCTCGCAGGACGGAGCTAGGATAGCATTCGCCTCTCTCCGCATCATCCCGTACCTATCTTGTTCATCCCACGTTGCCGCACTTCCCGTCACAGCGCTTTCCTCGCCTTCGCTGGGGTACAGCGAGCAACGCATGGCCAAGCAACCCGCAACCTATCCCGCCACAGCGGGGGGGGCACATCAGTTAAGTCTTTGCACGAAGGGCCACCCTCACTCCACCCCGCTCGTCAAGACCTTCTTCAACTCTTCTGCAAGCGGCGGCAGGTAGTCCGTCACCACGCGCCACACGATGCTCTCTTCGATCTCGAAGTAGTCATGCACAAGTCGGTGGCGCATGCCGATGATCTTGGACCATTCCAGGTGCGCAGTTGACTCGCGAAGCTGTTTGCTCGTGCGGTTGGCGGCCTCACCGATGATCTGGATGTTCCGCATCACAGCATCGCATACCATTTCGTCCTTTACAAAAGCTTCCAGGGTCATCCCTTTGGTGTAGCGAGAGGCACGTTCGATGGCCTCCAGCATATCGAGCACCAATTGCTTGTCACTGCGCTCAGACATACTTGAGGTCGGGCAGGATGTAGGGCATGTAACGCTCCTTGATCGAGCCACGCGTCACCAGATCCACCTTGCGCTCAACGATGGACTCGAGTTCATCGGCCAAGCTGACGAACTCGATCCCGATCGGCCGCTCGAACTCTACCATAATGTCCACATCGCTGTCCGGCCGGAAGTCATCGCGTGTAGCCGAGCCGAACACGGCCATGCTCTTCAGCCCGTACTTGGCAAAAAGGCGAGCACGTTCGCGGCGCAACACGGAGAGTATGTCGGCAAGGGTGCCCATGGGATACAAATATCCGAC
>JAEYWT010000196.1 GCA_023428865.1 Bacteroidota bacterium
CTTCAGACGTGGGTAGCGGCGCTCGAAGGCATCGATACCTTCGGGCCAATTGCGTTCGTGGCTGCGGAAGATGACGGCCTCGATCTCGGCTTGACTTAGGCCATTGTCGGCGAGTTTGCTTAGCACCGTACTGTCGGCGGCCAGGTCGTAAGTGGCGTACACACCATCCGGCGTGGTGATGCGGGCTTCGCGCATGCGGCGCCAGCTTGGGCCTTTGCTGGGTTTGGGCCGCTGCGCATCCATGACGGCGGAGGTAACGGCCGCTTCGGGCAACACGAGGTAGAGGTCTTCGCGGCTGCGCAGCTCTTCGGGCATGTGGTAATTCTCGGCTGCGGGCACTTGCACAAGCACTTTTGGGCCGTCTGTATCGGCATAGGTGCAAACGCGGTGTGCGGTGTAGTTGCGCACAGCGGCGGCATTGGCTGCCAAGGCACTGTCGGTACGCAAGCCACTGGGCAACTTGTCGGCCTTGCCCAAGGTGAGCGCCTGTTGGGCACGATCGTCCGCCACGCCTGCCGCTTGCAGTCCGGACCGCACGGCAGCATCTTGCGCCAGGTCGGGCTTGCGCACCAGCTGGGCGATGTCGGAGATCACCACGGCATCTTGGGCCATGACCGAACCGACCAAGGTGAACGAGAGGACAAGGGAAGTGCAAAGTGCGCGCATGTGCGGTTGTACGCAGTGTGGCGGCAAAAGGTGACGGTGGCCTCTGTCCTTGTGATGGGCCGTTCGCTACAGGTGCGATCTACTGCATGGAAGTCCCGGTCCGGCTTCTTCGGCCCCGACATGTCGGCTCCACCAGAACATTCCGGAACTTCGCGCTGTACAAGCACCATGCGTACGCTCCTTCCCCTCATCGCCCTGTCCGTTCTCGGCACCGGCTGTTTCAACCGCGTTCAGGTAGGACCGGTCTCGGTACCGGTCGGCGGCCAGGCCCAAGCACCCAAACCCGCCATGTCCTTTTACGACCTCAGCGCCACCGACATCAATGGACAACTGGTGAAGATGGGCCAGTTCCGAGGAAAACGCCTGATCGTGGTGAACACCGCCAGTGAGTGCGGCTATACCCCGCAGTACGCGCAGCTGCAGGAGCTCTACGAGAAGTACAAGGACAAGGGTTTGGTTATCGTGGGCTTCCCCAGCAACGATTTCGGTAGCCAAGAACCGGGAAGCGAAGCGGAGATCGCTACGTTCTGCCAGAAGAACTACGGTGTCACCTTCCCCATGATGGCCAAGGTGAGCACCAAGGGCAAGGACCAACATGCCGTGTACCACTGGCTGGCGAACAAGAGCCAGAACGGAGTAATGGACACCGAGGTGAAGTGGAACTTCCACAAGTACCTGATCAACCCGGATGGCGTGCTGAGCATGAGCATGGAATCCGGTGTGAGCCCCTTGGATGAACGCGTGATCACTTGGGTCGAAGGGAAATGAGGACGTTGGTCGACATCCTGTGCATCACCGCACATCCCGATGATGTGGAGATCGCCATGGCCGGTACGGTGTTGAACCACCGCGCGCTCGGGCATTCCGTGGGCTTGGTGGAGTTGACCGCTGGTGAACTCGGCACGCGTGGTACACCGGAGATCCGAAAGCGCGAAGCGGATGCTGCGATGGCGGTGCTCGGTGCTGAATTCCGCTACCAACTTGGCCTAGCCGATGGTTTTTTCCGCTCAGATGAAGCCAGTTTGCTGAAGGTGGTTCAGGCTATTCGTGCGCACCGCCCCAAGGTGGTGTTGACCAACGCCGTGCGCGACCGCCATCCGGATCATGGGCGCGGTGGTGCCTTGGTGGCCGAAGCGTGCTTCCTGAGCGGCCTGCGTCGCATTAGCACGCTTCGAGATGGGCTGGAGCAGGAACCGTGGCGCCCGACTTCCGTCTTCCATGCCGTGCAGGACCATTGGATCGATCCGGACCTGATCATCGCCGTTACGCCGCACTGGTCAGGGAAGGAGGAGGCATTGCGCTGTTTCGCATCACAGTTCTACGATCCCAACAGCACGGAGCCGAGCAGCCCGATCTCGAATCCCGACTTCCTGCCATTCCTCGAAGCACGGGCACGCCAGATGGGGCGGTTGATCGGCGTTACGTATGGTGAAGGGTTCACCGTGGCCCGGCCGCCTGCTGTGAAAGACCTACTGGATCTGGGATAGGATCAAGTCCTTTGTTCACCGAATATGAACGAGCCAGAAGGCTAGGCATGATCACGGACCGATCATCCTTCTAGTGGAACAGTGCCCAGAGTTGCTGGGTGGTGCGGAAGCCCAAAATGTTGTACAACGCTAGGTATGTGGGCCGCGTGGTAGGGGAGGGTGAGGGCTTGAAGCCTTTGGGCAATTCCTTCTCGTGGAACTCCAACGCGGCCTTGGGGTCGTGTTCGTACAACACGCGGATGGAGTCGAACAGGAACTGATGGAACTGCGCGAGCTCTTCCGGTGTGCGCTTATCGCGCAGGTGATCGATGATGCGTGTGCGCAGGTTCACATAACGGATCCAATTGGCGCCAAGGTTCGTCTGGGTGATGGACCCTGACTCCCGTTTACGCACATGGCTGTACATCTCCGTATCGAACAGCACGTTCTGTGTGATGCGGAGGATGCGGAACATGAGATCGTATTCCTGCGAACTGCGCATGTCCTCATCCCAGCCGCCAACAGCCTCCACGATGCTACGTTTCCACAGGTTGCTGATGGTGTTGCCGAGGTCGGTGCTCATCAGGTGGATCC
>JAEYWT010000232.1 GCA_023428865.1 Bacteroidota bacterium
CTCCCATTCGTAGCCGAAGAGCATGTCGAAGTAGCCATTGTCCCACTTCGTCGGGTTCGGTTTCCACGCACCTTCCAGACCGCTGGTGGTGGTGTGGATGCCTTTGCCACTGCCGAATTTGTTGATCCAACCGAAACCTTGCTCCTCGATGCCCGCAGCTTCGGGTTCGGGGCCTACGAGCTTCGCATCGCCCGCGCCGTGCATCTTGCCGAAGGTGTGGCCACCTGCCGTTAGGGCAACGGTCTCTTCATCGTTCATGGCCATGCGCTTGAAGGTCTCGCGCACATCGCGACCGCTCGCTACTGGATCCGGATTGCCGTCCGGTCCTTCTGGGTTCACGTAGATCAGGCCCATCTGCACCGCAGCCAGCGGGTTCTCCAGATCTCGACTGCCGGAATAGCGGCTGTTGGCCTTGTCGCTGGTGGCGAGCCATTCCGTTTCAGCGCCCCAGTAGATGTCTTCCTCGGGCGCCCAGATGTCCTCACGGCCACCACCGAAACCGAAGGTCTTGAAGCCCATGCTTTCCATGGCCACGTTGCCCGCAAGGATATACAGGTCGGCCCAGCTGATGCTGTTGCCATACTTCTCTTTGATCGGCCACAGCAGTCGGCGCGCCTTGTCCAGGTTACCGTTATCGGGCCAGCTGTTCAAGGGGGCGAAACGCTGGTTGCCGGTGCTGGCACCACCGCGACCATCGGCCGTGCGGTAGGTTCCTGCGGCATGCCAGGCCATGTGGATCATCAGACCGCCATAGTGCCCCCAATCCGCCGGCCACCAGTCCTGCGAATCCGTCATCAACTTGGTGAGGTCGGCCTTCAGCGCCTTGAAGTCGATCTTGGAGAACGCTTCGCGGTAGTTGAACTCCGGATCCATCGGGTTGGAGACGGGCTGGTGCTGATGAAGGATCGAAAGGTTCACCACGCTGGGCCACCAGTCGCGGTTGCGTGTGCCACGACCAGCCACGGGCTTGTGCATGGCACCATGCATCACCGGACACTTCGCACTGCTATTGTTCAGATCGGCCAGTTCCGCATTGTCGTGCGGATGACCGTTGGGTTTCTCGTTGGCCATGTTCAGATGGTTCAAAAGGTTCTACACGGCAAACCTACCCATACACGCCATGTATTCCATGACGATCATCATTGAAACTATCTATGGGCCTTGTGGCTCACCTCACCGATGATGATCCACTTCGCCGCTTGAGCACACCTGCGCAGATCAAGCTGATCAGCAGGCCCACCGGCAGGATCTCCATGTAGGTGAAGCCGACCTTCACCACTGGGTTCTTGTACAGTTCGCCCATGGCGCGCATCTCTTGCACTTTGGTCTGGATCTCCGCCTCGGGTGTACCACGCTCCACCAGCTTGGCCTGGGTATGCTCGATGTAGCTCTCCATGAAGTCCTTCTCCATGTTGGCGCTGATCACCAACCAGGTGGCAACGTATAGCGTGGAGGCGATCAGGGTGATATACAAGCCGGTAAGGAAGGCCTTGCCGAAGGTGATGGAGCCTTCGAGGTTCTTGTCGCGGTGGGCCTTCACCCCGAAGAAGATGGTACTGAGCGCAATGACCATGGTGGTGTACCCGATCATTTCGCCGTTCTCCCAATCGTGGTTCCCGTCGCCAAGGGTGAACCACATCATGGCCGATACGATGAAGCCTGCGATGAGGCCGTAAGTGAGGACGATCCGTTTCATGTGCTTCTGTTTTGGGCCGCGAACCAACGTCAACCGCACGACCTTCCGCTCATCCTTTCGGATGGATCAGGAGCGCCGAAGCGAAGATCCATACCAAAGTATGAGATCCTTCAAGCGATGATCCTCAGCGACTTGGCCCTGTGGACCGCTTCGGTGCGTCGCTTCACTTCCAATTTGGTGAAGAGGCTGGACGAATGGGACTTCACCGTGGGCAAGGAGACGAAAAGCTTGTCGGCGATCTCCTGGTTCGAGAGCCCCTCGGCCATCAACTGGAGCACCTCCAACTCCCGGGCACTAAGTCCCGATGAACGAATGGCTTGGTCGTCCACCGCCGCAGCTGGAACCACCTGCACGACCTTCTTCGCCGTGATGAGCTTGGAGCCCAACCAGAAGCCCACGCCGGTGAAGAGCGCTGCCACCAAGCCGATGTACACTTCGGTGGACAAGGACTTCACCATGAAACGGTACTCCACGTATTTCAACGTAGCGACCACGGCAGCCAGTACAAGCGCGTAAAGGACCATCGTGGTCCAGCGACCCATCGCCCCTGATGCGGCAAGCCGGCTCATGGGCCGAAGTTCGGAATGATCGCGATGCCCGCGTCATTATTTTGGGCGCATGTCCACGATCACCGAACGAACCACCGTGTTGCGCACCACGTCCGATGATACCCGTTTCCGGGACCTGGTGGCCAGGCTCGACCAAGACCTGGCCTTGCGCAACGGCGATTCCAACGCCTTCTTCGCCCAGTTCAACGGTGTGGATCGGATCCATCACGTGGTGGTCATCCTTCGGGAAGGTGAACCCGTCGGTTGTGGCACCTTCAAGCCCTTTGATCACGATACCGTAGAGCTGAAACGGATGTACACCGCGCCCGAGCATCGACAGGCAGGTATCGGCTCGAAGGTGGTGAACGAGTTGGAGCAATGGGCAGATGAGCTAGGCTACACGCGATGCGTTCTCGAGACCGGCAAGAAGATGACCGAGGCCATCGCACTATACACCAAGCGCGGTTTCACCAGCATTCCGAACTATGGCCCGTATGTCGGGGTGGAAGACAGCGTGTGCTTCGGGAAGCGAATAGGCCCAGAACCATAACGTTTAGAAGCACATCCCTTCAGGTCGGGCGCCATCTACATAATGGACGCTGGCCCAAGTCATCGTGTACCGGGACCTTCTTTCACACGCGCTGGAAGGAGTAAGTGTATTTCATCATCTGAGAACGTTCCGCATCAGGATGCTCCTGCACCTCTCCATGAGTATCCCTGCACCTGCTTGTGGTATCCGCATCTCAACCTCCATGCGTTGGGTTCTCCACCTGATGAAGCCGATCAGAATGCTATACCGGGTGCCAGCACCATACGGAATACCAGTACGGCAGCTACGATTGCGCCGTACCATGACCATGCCAAGCCGAGCAGCTTGGTCGATCCGAACGCCTCGGCATCTTCCACGCGCCGCGCATTCTTCCACGGGAAAATGAAGACCATTCCACTGGTGATCGGGTAGATGATGCTGACGACGGCCACCACGGGCAGATACAACAACGTGACGACCATGGAACCGATGAGCCAAGGCAGGATGATGATCCGAAAGCTGAACGTCATTCTGGAAGGGACATCCACCAACTGTGCGGGATCAGGCGCGAACCGAAGGAATGGCCGGGTACTGAAGTAGGCCACCCAAGCCAATGCTGCTGCCCCGAGCAGCGCGAGAAGGATGCGAAGCGCTACTGGAACCTCCAATAGATCGTGCACCTTGCCGATATCGCCTGCGGTGAAGATGGGGCCGGTCATCAAGTAGCCCAGGAAGTTACCGAAGCCCAGTAGCATGCACCACAGCAGGAAGAGGTTGAACAGGCCACCCCCACGGCCGTTCCTGACCACCGGAAGTAGCAGCAACCCCTGTACAAAGCTCACCAATGGCCCTGCCAGCGCGACCCAAGCCTGATGCATCACGGGTAAGCTACCACGGTCCAGGTGTGCAACGTAGTTGTGGTGCAATACCGGGTGACTCCCAAGACCGAACCCACGATGGCATGCCCGAATTCGTGTAGCACAGTGGTGAGCAAGAAAGCCAACACATAACACACCGCGGAAATGACGACGAGGAGCTTGGACATGGGGAACGTGGATGCAACGAATGTATTCACCCGTGGTCGAACCGTCCGAAGGAATGGTCGCCAGTATCCCTGTTCACTGATCACCTCTTTCCATGATGGGGTCCAATAACCTCAACGCGGCAATGCCAGCACATGGTCCAATGCATCATCGGCCTTCACTTCGATATCCGGCTTCACCCCCACTTGATCCAAACGCTGCAGATCGGCATTGTAGTAGTCGGCAATGGGTAGGAACAAGTGGTACTTGCCTTGTACTTGAAAGATGGTCGCACTCAACATGGCGCCCGCCGTGTTCTCGCCAACAATGGTCGCCCGGCCCGAACGCTTCAACGCATCAACGATCGGCTCGCAGGTGCTGGCGGTCCTATTGCTGGTTAGGATGTACACCTTACCCTTGAACGCATCGTTGCGCGGGTACAAGACCAAGTGCCTTCCTGCTGAATTCTTCAGGGTCTCGATGAACGCCTCCGTTGTGCGCTCTTGGGCGATGGGAAGTTCATTGAAAGCAGCAGCCGTTGGTGGCCTGGTCGCCTTGCTGGCCCACGTGTTCGTTACGAAGTAGCCTGCATCCACCGTATCGGTGGCGATGCACTCGCCGAACGGCAATGCGCTATCCAGACCACCGCCACCGTTCTTGCGCAGGTCCACGATCAGCGTGCTGAAACCACCGCTCAACAACGTATCGCAGATGCCTTGCATCTCCTGCGCCGAACCACCGAAGCTCTGCACATCCATGTAGAGCGTGTTCGCATCAATGGCTTTGAGGAACACATGTCGTTCGCTCGCATCAGCCG
>JAEYWT010000280.1 GCA_023428865.1 Bacteroidota bacterium
CGCATCCTCATAGATGGTGCGGTCCTGGATCACGTTGCGGCCACTGCTGCGGATCTCCAACAATTGCTCGAAACGGCTGTTCAGGAAGAAGATCTGCAGGTTGAAGCTCCACCGTTGCATGTCCTTATAGAAATCGAACAGGTAGGGGTTGTTGTCCACCGCTTCCTGCAATTGATCCCACTTGTAATGCTTGGCCAGCAATTGGGTCAATGTGGTCTTGCCGGAGCCGATGTTGCCTGCGATCGCGATGTGCATGGGATGGAGGGGATAGGGGAGTCCACCACCGGTGGAAGGCGCGAAGATACCCGCACCCCACGACCTCGTGTGCGTTGTGGAAAAGTCGTTGGATACTTACGGCTTGGCACCCACCTCGTGGATCACGATGCCTGCTGCCGTGCGCACGTACACACGGCCACGTTCCATGCGCATGTCGAGCATCTCCTTCGTCAGTGGTTCTGGCAGCGGCAACGGGCCAATGGCGAAGGAGCGCATATCGTACACCTGCGCCACACCACCTTGCACGAAGTACAGGGCCTCGCCGCGCACTTCGAAACTGGTGATCTCCATTAAGGGTATGGTGCGCATATAGGTGCCGAAGAGGTCGAAGACGAGGATCCCGTTTGCAGGATCATTCACGTACAAGCGACTGTCCGATTCCTGCATGGCGATGGGAGCCGGAGTAAGGCCCAAGAGCTGATCGATGCGACCGGTGTTGGCCAATTTGCGCAGCTGTCCATCCACGCGGATCAACTCCAGCTCCTGCTGATCGAAGAACCAGAAACCGTTCTGTACGCTCGCACAAACCAGCACCACTTGTGGATACCCACTGCGCGGAAGATTGAGCACGCTGCCTTGCAAGCTCAAGGTGTTGTCCAACACGGCGAGCTGCCCCTGCTCTTGCGAGAAGATCACCGGCTTCAAGGAATAGAACGCGTCGATGTGACTGATGCGGCCGAAGGTCTTTACGCTGTTGCGTAACCACGATGCACCCTTGGCGTTGTAGAGTTCCAGTTCGTCTCCGCGCAGCACATAGATATTGCCCACTTCGTCCGTCGTGAAGGCATCCACCGGACCGGCGATGACCGGCTTATCCTGCGCACGGGTCACCGTGGCGATCAAGAGTACGCCGATGGTGAAGAGGAGGTGCAGAGCCTTCATGCCGGAACGGGCGGTCCTTCAGCAGGCATAGCGGTGAGCAGGCTTTCGAGCAGGCCCCGATCGTTGCTCAATCGTGGCACCTTGTTCTGTCCGCCGAGTTTGCCGCGCTGTTTCATCCAAGCATAGAACGTGCCAGGGGCCACTACATGTACATATGGAGCGCGTAACGCCATATCGCCCCGGCGTTTGGCATCATAATCCGAATTGATCCTGCGCATGGTATCGTCCATCACCTGCACGAAGGCCGTAAGGTCATCGGGCGGGGTGCTGAATTCGATCACCCATTCGTGGCCGCCGCGGGCCTCTTCATCCATGTACACTGGTGCTGCGGTGTATTCACTTACCACGGCACCGGTGGCTTGGCACGCGGCTTCCACACCCTTGTCCGCATTCTCCACGATCAGTTCCTCACCGAACGCGTTGATGAAGCTCCGCGTGCGACCGCTCACCTGGATCCGGTACGGCTTCACGCTGGTGAACCGCACCGTATCGCCCGGCATGTACCGCCACAATCCGCCGTTGGTGCTGATCACGATGGCATACGATACACCCACTTCCACTTCGTGAACGAGCAAGGTGCGCGGCGTTGCACTTCCCACCTCTTCCAGCGGAACGAATTCGTAGAAGATGCCGTAGTCCAACATCAACAGCATGTCGTCGGCACCATGCCTGTCCTGTATGGCGAACGAACCTTCGGAAGCATTGTAGCTCTCCAGGTAGTTCATGGTGGGCGATGGGATCAGCGCCTCGAACTGCGCCCGATATGGCCTGAAGCTGACCCCACCGTGCATGAAGAGTTCCAGGTTCGGCCAAACCTCCAGGATGTTCTTCTTACCGGTGAGTTCGAGGATGCGCTTCATCAGCACCAAGGTCCACGATGGAACGCCGGCGATGCAGCTGACATCTTCGCGCATCGTCTCGCGTGCCATCCGTTCGATCTTCTCTTCCCAATTCTCCATCAACGCCGTTTCGATCACCGGCGTGCGCCGCACCTCCACCCAAACGGGCAGGTTGCGGATGATGATGGCGCTGAGGTCTCCGCTATACGCATCGGCACGGAACTGTTCGATGTTGCTGCTGCCGCCCACCACCAGGCTCATGCCCTGATAGAGTTTGCTTTCCGGGAACTGCTGGTAGTGGAAGGCGATCAGGTCCTTGCCACCCTTGTAGTGACAGTCTTCCAGCGCCTCGCGGCTCACCGGTATGAATTTGCTGCGGTCGCTGGTGGTGCCGCTGCTCTTGGCGAACCACTTCGTATCCGTGGGCCACAGCAGGTTCTGCTCGCCCTTCCGCAACCGCGCCACGTAGGGCTTCACCTGCTCGTAATCCTGCAACGGCACCCGTCTGCGGAATTCATCCGGGTCGGAGATGTCGGCATAGCCATACTTGCGGCCCCATTCGGTGTAGCGCGCGGTCTGTACCAAATGGTGGAACACTTCGAGCTGGGCCATACGAGGGTTCTCGCGGAACAGGTCGATCTGCTGCAACCGCTTCTTGATGAGGAAGGAGACGAGTGCGTTCACGGCAACGAAGAAAGTGGGAGAGGGGTTGTGGTGGACCTATCTTCAGCCCAAAAGATACGCACACCTCCGAATGAGCGACGGTTCTCCCCTGCGAAAGATGCTTTCCGGCTTCGACGGCCGGGTGTCATACGCGCTACCCATGGCCGATGGTCCCTTGGAACTTTCACCCTACATCGGCCAGCAGCTCACCATAAGGGCCACGGGCGTGCTCAGCTGCGTTAGCTGCGGTCGCCGGGTGAAGAAGTTGTTCGCCCAAGGCTTCTGTTACCCCTGTTTGCAGAACGCCCCCGAAGCCGCCGAGTGCATCATCCGCCCCGAGCTCTGCCGGGCACACTTGGGCGAAGGGCGCGACCCGGACTGGGAGCGCGACCACCACTACACCGAGCACGTCGTCTACCTCAGCTACACTGGTGGTATAAAGGTGGGCATTACCCGCAGCACCCAGGTGCCGGTGCGTTGGATCGATCAAGGTGCGGTGGGTGCCCTCATCATTGCACGTGTGCCCTACCGCCAGCTGGCCGGGTTGATCGAAGTGGACCTGAAACGCCTCTTCGCGGACCGTACCAACTGGCGGGCCATGCTCAAAATGGTGCCCACGGACCATGCCGCGCTCTTCGAGGCACGCGATCGGGCTCGCGCCAGCCTGCGTGCAGACCTACAACAATACCTTCTTCCCGAGGAGCAGCCCCTGGATATCGCCTATCCTGTCCTTGCTTATCCGCCCAAGGTGGCCAGTGTTTCCTTGGAAAAGGTGCCCGTGCTCTCCGGAAAGCTGCTCGGGGTAAAAGGCCAATACCTTCTTTTTGAGGATGGGAGGGTATTCAACGTCCGCAACCACAGCGGGTTCCATGTGCTGGTGGATCCGCTGCAACCACCTTTGTAACCTTCTGGCCAGCACCTGCGTTCAACACCCAGGTTTTGGTTAGTGAACTGATCGTTAGGGCAAGCGAAGGGCTGCGGGAAACCGCAGCCCTTCGTGGTTGTAGTCCCTGTTAGGCTCCGAAGCCGGTCATCGCGAGCCTGGCCGCCGCAAGCGGACATGCGAAGCGATCTCGTTGCGCGAGCTACGCTCGCCAACTGTTCTTTACCGGATCACCAGGTCGAATGGCATCCGGGCTTGTATGCCCATTTGCTGGGTGGCCAGCTTGGCTTTCTGGTATTGTTTCAGCAGCGCGGCATCTTCGCCCAATAATTCGGTGGCCACCCAGTTGCGCGCGGTGCCGTTCAGGTCGGCCATGATCTGTTGGAAAAGGTCTTTCTGCTCGGGCAGCTCAACCCGCTTGTAGTCGCTCAAGTTGGCCAGTTCAGCGGCCTTTTTGATCGCCGCTTCCAACCCGCCGAGGTCGTCCACCAGGCCTAGGCGCTTCGCATCCACGCCGGTCCACACACGGCCTTGCCCAATGCTGTCCACCTTGGCCACGCTCATCTTCCTTCCCTCGGCAACGCGCTCGGTGAAGCCCTTGTAGAAATCGTCGATGTAGCCTTGTATCACCAGTTTCTCTTCCGTGGTCAACGGGCGGCTAACGGTGAAGAGGTCGGCGTGTTTGTTGGTCTTCTCACCATCGAAGGTGATACCGTGCTTGTTGTTGTAGTAGGC
>JAEYWT010000343.1 GCA_023428865.1 Bacteroidota bacterium
CTGTTCGATCAGGATCTGTTGTGCATCGAAATCTCCATTGGAGAATACCGAGCCAGGGTTATAGAACACGGCCGGACCCTTACTAGTACCCACCCAGATCTGTCCGTCATGGTCCTCCGCGATCGCATAGACATCTGGTGCAGGCAATCCGCCGCTGCCCGCCAGGTTCGTCAACAGCTTGTACTGGTCATCATCGGCACTTCCAATGTCGTTGCCGCTATCGTACACGAGCAATCCATTCCCGCGCGGGCGAATGATCCACTTAAAGCCACTCGTAGCCGCCAAGATATCCGCTACAAGCAGGTTGCCCCCCAGCAATGTACCTGGCGTGAAGGCATGCCACGAGCCACTCTTCGTTCGAACCACGATCTGTTTGGTTGACCATGCGTTCGTAGCCCACAGGTTCCCGTTCTGATCATGGTCCAGACCGGCCACGTATAGCCTGTCCTGGTAAGGGCTGATGTCATACCCCAACGCACTGTTCGTAGGGTTGTAGATGTTCACGATCTCCCCGTTCCGCAGTTCCACGATGCCTTCATCCCAACTCCCCACGTAGGCATGCTTGGCATCATCCGGGTCAATCTCGATGGCCACCACATCAGAAATACCCCCGGTGAACTCGTTCACCCCGTTCATCAGTGTGCTGGTACTTCTATCCAATGTACTCCAACGGCCTTCTGTGAGCAGGTGGATGCCTTCCTGCCGGTATGAATTGGCCCACGTGCCGGAAAGCGAACCCGATGGTGCGTATACATTCCCATTAGCACTAGCCAAACGCCAAGTGGACAAGGTGCGAGGCCCATTCGGACCAACGTTCAATGCCCCACCCGCACCGAACCTGATCAGCCCGGATCGCCGATCGGCCACCCATACTGCACCACTTGTTGTTTTTATAGCCTGTTGAGGCGTCAATTGCATGCCCTCGAATCCATCGTAGTAGCCGATCTCTTGGAGATCCGCATCATAAATATGTACTTCATGTACTTGGGGGATCACTACCGACTGCCCGTTAACACTCACATTCAACGACCTATTGATCTTGTTGAAGAGGGGGGCGAAGCGCGACCATACCGCATCCGGACCGAGCACTAACAACGTATCTCCACCGGCAGTGCGTGGCGCGTTCAAAAGCAATTTGTCACCAATGGTTGCAACATCGTTGAATGGACCCTGCGCCAATGCAGGACCCATATCCATCCGCCTGCGCCAATTCTCGAAGAACGCCAAATTGGACGAGTTGCGGGAAGCCACGAAAAGCCCTGTGTTCGTAGCCGCATAGATGGAATCCGCCGTCATGGTGATCCCATTCACCTGCAACTGCGAACCGGATGGGCCGATGAACCACGTGTCCCTGATCTCTCGTGCAGCAAGGTCGGCTACCACGATGCCGAATCCACAGCCTAGGTAG
Source organism: Bacteroidota bacterium (assembly GCA_023428865.1). GTDB lineage: Bacteria > Bacteroidota > Bacteroidia > Flavobacteriales_F > PHOS-HE28 > PHOS-HE28. The sequence goes on from JAEYWT010000343.1 coordinate 1,409, forward strand.
GCCAGCGCGTCTTGCATGTAGGCGCAATACACACCCTTGTTACCGATGATCGAACTGCGCTTGATGTCCCCGATGTTGTACGAGCGGTCACCCTGGATCAGATCCAGATTACCATTGTCGTAGTAGAAGAGCATTCCCTGCACCGCATCATTCCACTTCAACCCCTGTATCCCAACATCGCTCAACGTATTCGTCTTGTTCTCCCGCTCGATCTCCCCGCTGGACAGGTCGTAGCGGAACGCACCATTGGCAGAGGCTGCGTAGATCCGTCCTCCGCCTTCGGCCACAGCTATCAGATCGGAATACGGAAAATGATCCAGCCACTCGCCGATCGCGGCCCGATCCTGAGCATAGGCGACTTGGGTGAAGAGCAGGGGTAGTATCAGTTTCCTCATCGTTCGTTCGATCATGCACACAACGCGGAAATGGGGCAATTGGTATGGAGCAAGGTAAGGCAGGCACACTTGCACCTCCACCACACCCCAACCGAAAATGATGAACGCCCCGGGGTGGGGCGCTCATTCGTTGAGGTCGCGTGCGGATTCGAACCGCAGTAGCAGCTTTTGCAGAGCTGTGCCTAGCCACTCGGCCACGCGACCGTTAAGGGACCGCGAAGATAGGAGGATCCGGCTTGCCAAATACCGTTCAGCCCTCAACCGTGTATACGGCCTGTTCCACATCGCCCTGGATGGGCGGTCGAAGTTTTACCAGCCGCACGCGCCAGTGTAGGTCTGCGGCCCATTCTGCCTTCAATCCAGCCAATATCCGCGCGGCCACATGCTCGATGAGTCGGCTTCGAACGGCCATTTGTTCGCGCACGATCGCCGTCACCCGACCATAATCCACCGTGGTTTCCAGATCATCGGTCCGCTCGGCCGTGCTAAGATCGCCCCTAACGGCCACGTCAACCACGTATCCACTCCCTATGCGGGCCTCTTCCTCCAGGCAGCCGTGGTAGGCATACACCTTGATGCCGTTCACCTCGATCAGACCCATGCTGCACAATGCTGCAGTCCGGCTTTCAGGCGCAACACCACCTCTTCCTTAGCGAGCATGGCGCTCACATCGAACATGCCCGGACCCTGCATGCGACCGGCCACGAACAAACGATAGATCGGCATCACCTGCCCCACCTTCAAACCTCGTTCAGCAAGCACCTGGTTGAATGCCGCCTCCAGGTCGGCCGGACCGAAGGAGCCCAGACTTCCGATCGCTGCTATGAAGGCTTCGATAGCAGAGGCGGCCTCCGGCTTCCATCGCTTCTTAAGCTCCTCTTCAGCAGCGCTATTCCCCTGAAGCGGTGAGCCACTGGTGAACAGGTAAGTGCCTTCGAGCATGTCCTCCACGAAGGTGGCTCGCTCCTTCAATAGCGCTGCCGCTTGGGTGGCTCGGCCCAGGTCGGTTTGGATGCCGGTAGCGCTCAGGCGTTCCAACAACTGCGCACCCAATTCCGCATCGGGCCGTTTCCGCAAGTACTGTTGGTTGAACCACTTGGTCTTGTCCGGGTCGAACTTGGCGCCGCCCTTGTGTACGCGGCTAAGATCGAACTGGGCGATGAGTTCCTCCATGCTCATGATCTCCTGGTCCGTGCCCGGGTTCCACCCCAACAAGGCCAGCATGTTTATGAAAGCCTCCGAGTAATAACCCTTCTCCCGGTATCCACTGCTCTTCTCGCCGCTGGTGGGATCCACCCAGTCCAAGGAGAATACCGGGAACCCCAATCGGTCGCCATCGCGTTTGCTCAGCTTACCGTTGCCATCGGGCTTCAGGATCAACGGCAAGTGCGCGAATTCGGGGCGTTCCCAGCCGAAGGCTTCGTAGATGAGCACATGCAGCGGCGCACTCGGCAACCACTCCTCCCCACGGATCACGTGGGTGATGTGCATCAGGTGGTCATCGACGATGTTGGCCAGGTGATACGTAGGCATGCCGTCGCTCTTGAAAAGCACCTTATCGTCGATGTTGGCACTATGCACCACCACCCAACCACGGATGATGTCCTCGAAACGCACCTCGGCATGTCGTGGCACCTTCAGCCGGACCACGAACTGATCACCCCGTGCCAAACGCTCCTGCACCTCATCTGCGCTCAACGTGAGCGAGTTCTTCATGTGCTCGCGGGTCACTGCATTGTACGCGGGAGCAGCCACGCCCGCAGCTTGTAAGCGGGCACGCATGGCCTCCAGCTCTTCGGGCGTATCAAAGGCGTAGTAAGCCTTGTCCTTGGCGATGAGCTCCTCGGCGTAGGCTTTGTACAAGTGCTTGCGGTCACTTTGGCGATATGGCCCATCGGGCCCGCCCACCCACGGACTTTCATCCGGGATAAGGCCACACCATTCCAAGCTTTGTTTGATGTAATCCTCCGCACCTGGCACATACCGGGTCTGATCGGTGTCCTCGATCCTCAGCAGGAATTGGCCCCCGTGCTTGCGCGCGAAGAGGTAGTTGTACAAGGCAGTGCGCACACCACCCATGTGCAACGGGCCGGTGGGACTTGGAGCGAATCGAACACGAACGGACATGCGAATAGGATCTAGTGTGCCCCTGCACAAGCAAGAGCGGCGGAAATTGAAGCGCGAAGGTAACGGGCTTGTGGCAGGCGAGACCTTAGATCTGCACCCCCTTCACCAAGAGGCGCTGCCAGGTCGTGTGGCGCCGCAGATAGGTACGCACATAGGCACAATAGGGCACCACCTTCATGCCCCGTTCTTCCACCCAGCTCAATACCTTCTCTGTGAGCGCGGATTCCACATCCTGCCCTTGCAAGGCTGGCGGAACCAACAAGTGCGTCAGAAAGATCCGGTCCGGTGTCCGGTCGTACTCCATACGGGCACGATGCCCACTCACCACCATCACGAATTGGCGGGAATCCTCCTCGTCGATCAGAGGTAACGTTAGCAGGTCTACAGGGTTCTTGGTGGTCTTCGTCGCCATGGTCAAGGCCGCAAAGGTACGGCTCTCCTCCACAGTGTGGCAGACCCACACCCGATCAGAAGTTGAGCGTGGCGCTCAGGAACGGCATTCCGACCGCCGTGATCTGGGTGGTGTATTCGCGATCATAGGCAAGACCCAGGTCGATCGCCAGTGCTTCGCCTAGTATGCGCATGCCGAAGCTGTGGGCCGAGAAATTCCGCTTCGGATCGGTGAATATCCAATGCTCGGTAATGAACAGAACGTTCGCGAAGGCACGCGCAGCACCACCGAAGTTCAGTACCGGACTACGACCCGCCTGCTGTCCATCATGTGTCCACCCTCCCGCTACCGTGAGTTGATAGTCCTTGTTCCCGAACGTGAACATCGCTAGTCCCATAAAGAAGCCAGAAGGCACCGCCGTCCCTTCCGGTATGGGCGCTCCCACCGGAACCCGTGCGTTCAGGTAAGTGACCGAAGCCCCTAAGTGGAATAGGTCCGATGTGGAGCCCGAAACCTGCAGCCGTCCGGTGTAGACCGGCCCTCCCCCACGCGCCCTGATCAAGGAGACCAGGTCAAGGGAACCCGCTGCCGAAAGATGTTCCGTAAGTCCGTAGGCCGCCGTGTTCAACGACACCATCGTGTTCTTGTAGAAGCCGGTCTGTTTGGGTAGCGGAATGGCCGAGTACGAAACGAAGTAGTGGGAGCCATACGTGTTATTGGTCCGCTTCACCCGAGAACCGAACCGCTTCACCGCAGGCACATGCCAAGAACCCAGTGTTGGTGTTCCTGTTCCTAAAGCAACTGCTTCAGCCGATTGGACTAGCAACAAGCATGCGCCAACTACCCACCAACATGATCGCCAACGCATACCGCTATAGACGGGCTTCCTGAACGGGAGATGCCTACAGAGCAGGTTCATGGTCTTTACGTTCAGTGGAAATGGCTCCCAAGGATACGCATTGTGCACCAGCGATGACCCACATGACCACAGTACTACCCTCGCCCACCTACTTCCGTCTTTTCAACACTACATTCGACCATGCCCACCACACACCTGCTTCGCCTCAGTGTTCTTTCCACCGCTCTGTTCCTAGCCATTCGTTCAATGGGTCAAGGTGGTTGTGAAGCCCCTAGCGCAGTGCTTTCAACCCTTGAGGGCACCTTGGTCCGCATCTGCCATGGCGGTTCGCTTTACTTGGATGGATCCGCCAGCACCGCCGCACCCGGCCACTCCATAGAACAATGGGTCTGGCACATCGGTAACAACCAAGAGATCACGACCACCGCTTCTGTGGAACACGTGTTCAATACCCATGGCGTGTTCGCCGTCAGCCTCACCGTGGTGGATGAAAGTGGGTGTACGAGCCCAGAGAGCGAGCCCATCCATGTGTTGGTAAGCGGAATGCCGGACTTCGCTGGTTCCACAACCCTACCAGCTGCATGTGAAGGGCAGGCCTTCTCACTGCAAGCCACCTACGCACAGCCACCCATGGTACTCAGCCC
>JAEYWT010000382.1 GCA_023428865.1 Bacteroidota bacterium
GTTCAGAAGGATTCGATCCGGCCAAGGACCTCGCTCGCATCGGTGTTGTGAACCAGACCACCATGCTGGCCACCGAAACACAAGCCATTGCCGATCACTTGAAGCAGGTGATGATCCGAAAGTACGGAGACGCCGACCTGAAGAACCACTTCGCCGATACGCGTGACACGCTCTGCTACGCCACCAACGACAACCAGGACGCCACCAATGAACTCTTGAAAGCAGAAGCCGATCTAGCACTCGTGGTTGGCGGATACAACAGCAGCAACACCAGCCACCTCGTGGAACTGTTGGAGCACAGGTTCCCCACGTATTTCATCAACGGGGAGAAGGAGATCCTGAGCGCAGAGGAGATCGAGCATTTCAATTATCCGGCGCACAAGCTGGAACGCACATCCGGCTGGCTACCTGCGAAGCGTCCGTTGACGATCATCCTCACCAGCGGAGCAAGTTGCCCGGATACCTTGTTGGATCGGGTGATGCTCAAGGTGCTCTCTATGGTGGAAGGGGTGAAGGATCCGGTGGAGGTGGTGGGGGTAATAACAACTCCATAGCCACGTTAGCAGGTTTTCATTGGCCCATGCGACCTGCTCTTCTAGTGGTTCTTCTTCTAGTCCTCGTTGGGTGCCGAAAGGACCCCGCCTTGGTAGGATCCGTTCCTGGCGAGGTACTGTTCTTTTTGCGATCCGGCACCTCTGTCGCGGAGCTATACGACCTAACCCAACGGCACGAACTGGAGCTGAAAGAAGCCTCGAGTTTCATTTATGAAGTGGATCCATCGACAGCGGATTCAGATTCCGTGCGCACTGTGCTTCTCACGAAACGGTACCTCACAAGAGCGGGTCTCACATTCGGTATCACCACTACCGAGAGCGGAACGTATGTCTCGGCCAATTTCTTTGCGCTCGGGGATGATGACCAACTGGATTGGGAGATGACCGTGCAGCAGCTTGGTTTGATCGAGCGACTCGATCGTAGCGCTTGGCAACGGGGAACCCTACTCGTTCCGTTCGGGCAGGAAGCCGGTTGGCTTTTGCGACTGCGGAAGGAGCCGATCATCTTGAACGCACAGCTCAACCATTACCTCTAAATGGCCAGCGCAGTTAAGTCCCGTTCCCGCATCCTCTTTCGCCTGCACCGTCGACTGTTCTGCTAAGGCGGAACTTCGCTCCTTCGTCGCTCAAAATGCGGTAGGCTGGGGCGCACAAGATCTACAAGAATGACGAATGTTTCGAGGTGGACTCCGCTGGCACGGACCGAACCGCCCAAATTGTACTGGAGGTAATTACAACTCCATAGCCACGTTAGCCGGTTTACATTGGCCCATGCGACCTGCTCTTCTAGTGGTTCTTCTTCTAGTCCTCGTTGGGTGTCGAAGGACCCCGCCTTTTTTGGATCCGTTCATGGTGAGGTACTGTTCTGATCCCCATCAATGACCATTGCCTCCAGCGGGAGACGACCAATTCAAACCAGCCTTTCATGAGAACTTTTCCGACCTGTTTAACCTTCCTCGTACTCTCCAATACCCTAATGCCAAACTCCGCATGCGGACAAGCACCCGACTGCATCGCGGAGCACGCGCGGAACAAACGTGCCGCATATCTTCTACACCTTGGGAATGCACAAGGTGCTTTCGCTGCACTGGATAGTAATGCGAAGGGTAACCTATGCGACCATTGGACGTGGCTCGAAGCAACGAACACCGCCCTTTCGATGGGTGATACGAGCCGTGCGGTGGGTTACTTGGAAAAACTCTATGCCTGGGGCGGACAACCGATGCTGACCTACTCCGACCCGATCAAGGGCCTGCTTGCAAAAGGCTTTGCCGAACATGACCTAGTGCGCTTGCAAGACGCCCAGAATAAGTGGGCTGACCGAGCTGACTCCACATGGATACGAGCTTTGAAAGAGATGCACACCTTGGACCAAAGTCACCGGGCATTCGATGCTCTGACCCAACATAACGACAGCGTGAATCTGGAGCAGTTGATCCAGCTTACCGAGGAACGCGGTTTTCCCAGTCCGGGTAATGTGGGCGCTTCCTTCGGAACCGTCACCCTTCTCCTTCTGCATCATCGAGCAGAACTGAACATGAATGACCGCCTACGGCATTTCGTTTCGCTGGCCCAAAAGGCCATCGAAGACTGTAGGATAGAACCAAGCTTTCTCACCTGGATCTTCGACTTCGAAGCTCGGGAAGCAGGTGAGCCAACGCCTTATGGCACATTGACCGGATACTTCCGCAATGACCTGGAGCAATTCCGTCTTCCTGATCTGGCAACACTGAATGCGAATAGGGCACGGGTCGGTCTTTTGCCGATCCAACAAGAGGCCAACCTGCTTGGGATCCAACTCGAGGATCTCCCGTTAGAGAAGTGACCTTCACGCCTCCGCCACCACCCCGATCACCTTCACCACGTGGCCCACAGCCAGGTCGTACTGTTCGGTGGAGGTGAGGTCACTGTTGTCGATCACGAACGCATCGGGGGCTTGGATCAGCGGGTCGGCGGCACGGGTGGTGTCGTCCAGGTCGCGGCGCTCGAGGTTGGCCAGGACCTCCTCCAACGTGACCTCGGCTCCACGGCCCTTCAGTTCCAGGTAGCGGCGCTGGGCACGCACTTCGGCACTGGCGGTCATGAAGAATTTCACTTCAGCATCGGGGAATACAACGGTACCGATATCGCGGCCATCCATCACCACACCACCGCCATCACCCATCTGCTGCTGGAGCTGCACGAGCTTGGCGCGCACTTCGGGCACTGGACTCACGAGGGTGACGTTGTTGCTCACATCCATCTCGCGGATGCGGTGCTCCACGTTGCGGCCATCGAGCATGGTGGCGCTGCGTTGGGTGAGGTCGTCGTGCTTGAAGGCGATGTGGATGTTCGGTAGCACGCGCAAGAGGTTCGGCTTGTCCAACACATCGTTCTGGATAAGGCCGTTCTCCATGGCGTACAAGGCGACGGCCCGGTACATGGCACCACTGTCGATGTAGGTGTAGTGGAAGTGATGCGCCAGCTGTTTGGCCAAGGTGCTCTTGCCGCAGCTGCTAAAGCCGTCTATGGCGATGGTGATGCGCTTCACGTTGCCGTTCCTGCGGCCAAGGTAATGGTCGCCGGAAGAGTAGCGCCTTCCGCAGCGGAATGTACCCAGCGAACGGCCTCAGCCTTCGTTCCGCCTGAAGTCGGCGAAACGCACGGTGAGAGAGAGCGTGTTGCTGATACCCGCCAGGTGCAACTGCGAGAACCCGTAGGCTACATGCACCTTGCTCACCCGCATGCCCAGGCCGAAGCTGAGCCCAACGGCGCCTGGCTTGTCCGCTATCACCAATTCCTGGCGACGGCGCACGTTGTAGGCCACGCGTAGCATGAAATTCTTGGTGATCAGGATCTCCGCGCTCGGCACGAAGTGAAGGATGGCCTTGTCGAACTTGGTCACCTTGTCTTCCACCACTTCACCCGTGGTAGGATCAACCGTGACAGTGGCATTGGGGTCTTCATAGGTCAAGTCCCAACGCTGTAATTGTTCGGCCATCAGGCCCAGCCGGAATGGAGCGTGTTTGAATTTGTAGGTGACACCGAACTGTGCTTGGAAAGGAAGTTTCTCCCGCTCTTCGGTGTACGAGGAGAGCTGTGCGCCGATGTTGCGCAGCATGGCCGAAATGGTAAGCCCCAATTTGCGCTTGTAGAAGGTGCCGCCCAGATCCACGCCCCATGCAGTTGAGCGGTAGGTATCCAGCGCACTGTTGATGAACTTCACATTGGCACCCACGGAGAAGAGGCTGTCCACGGGATAACCGGCGCCAACTTGGATCACTTGTTCACCGGCCCTGAACTCGCCGAGTATCTCGCCCACTTCATCGGTACGTTGGAAGGTGCCGTAATCCAGGTATTGCACAGAACCAGCCAGGGTGATGCGTGAACTATCCAAGTGGTGGCCATACGCCACATAACCCACCTTGATCCCCTCGAAGTAGGGCAGGTAACTGAGTGCGACCTGCCGGGAGGCATCCTTATCCAACAAGGCCGGATTGAAGACACCCAGGTTGAGGTCACCATCCTTCACTGCGATGTAATTACCACCCAAGGCCGACGCCCGTGCTGAGCTGGGGATATCCAACAACCGGTACGCGGACTGCCCTCCCAATTGGGCGGATAGTAGACCGGCGACCAACATGCCGCAGAGGGTGCTTAGCGAACGTAGGGTTACGGCCATCGAGGTCGGTTTGCGGGAAGGGAACGCAAGATAACAGCCCTTAGTATCCCTGCACGCATCCACGCTTTCAACAAGGCTGGTACCTTTCGGCCGTATGCTGCGGTCTTTCCTCCTACTCGTCCTCTTCTTGCTGCTTTGCGGCTGTTCCACCACGAACGATGTAGTGAGCCGTGGTCCATTCCAAAAACGGAAATACCTGCCCGGCTGGCATGTGGACCTCGCCCTGAATAAAGACCGATCGACACCTCCTGTGGTTCGGGAACAGCCCGTAGAACCCATGGCCACCCGTGCCCTCACCGCCGCGCCGATGGTTCCGTCCCAGCCCTTGGTCGCTTCCACCGGAACTACAACGAACACCCCACCAGCACACCGCATACGAGTAAGGCACGAGACGCTTGAACCTGCTATACCCTTCACCCTGAAGGTAGCAACGACACCGCCACTGGATGAACCTGCTTCGGAACAGACCGGAACCGAGCGACGCTGGAACCGCGTAGCGCTGATCTCCGGCGTTTTCCTGGTGCTGTCCATCGCCGCCATGGCGGTAGGTGGTGGTGAGATCCTTCTCTACCTGCTCACCTTCTCGTTCATCACCGGGGTCATCGGTCTGTTGCTGGCCATCAAACACAAGGAACGCGGTAAGGGGATCGCTATTGCGGCTTTCGCCTTCCCGGTGGTGTTGATCGCGCTGGCCATCGCTGCGCTCAACGCGGTGTGGTGAACCGATCAACCACGCATGAGCAGGGAGCCATCGCCGTAGCTGAGGAAACGATAGTCATTGCCCAAGGCATGGTCGTATATCCTTCGCCAATCGGGACCTACGAATGCAGCGACCAGCAACAATAGCGTGCTCTGTGGTTGATGGAAATTGGTGATCAAGCCTGTGGCGAAACGGAAGTCGTAGCCTGGGGCGATGAGCAACGAGGTATTTCCGGACAGCACCGATGTGGCTTCACCCAACGATCCGATAACCGCATCCAACGCTTCCGCCGTCGAGGGCAGTTCTTCGTTGGTATGATCGTATGGTTCCCATTGTTCGATCCGTAGCGCCCCCTTCGCACGCCTTTGTAGAAGCATAACACCATGCCAGTAGATGCTCTCCAAGCTGCGCAAGGCCGTGGTGCCTACCGCGATGATGGGTCCACGGTCCACTTGTTCCCGCAAAGCGATCAAGGCTTCGCGTGGGATGCGCACCTGCTCGCTGTGCATGTCGTGTTCGGCCATACGTTCGCTCTTCACCGGCAGGAAGGTTCCTGCACCAACGTGTAAGGTGAGGTGCGTGGACCGCACGCCGCGTTCCTTCAGCCGCGCCAACACCTCTTCACTGAAATGCAAGCTGGCCGTGGGTGCCGCGATGGAGCCATTGTTGGTGGCGAAGACCGTGTTGTAGCGCGTGTCATCATCGGGCATGGCTTCGCGGCGCATGTACGGTGGCAGTGGAACGGACCCGGTACACTGAAGCACATCCACGAACGCGCGATCGTCATTCCACCGGAACTCGATGAGGTGTTCGCCGTTACGCTGTTCGATCCGTTCAGCCCGTAGCGTGATGCCATCCTGCTCCAGTACCAGCTCCTCTCCATTCCACCTTTTGGCGTTGCCCACCATGCCCCACCACCGCGATGTCCGCTTGTCCAACAAGGCAACTTCCATGGTCCGGCTTTCCGCAGGGTCCATCACCATGTATTCCAGGACTGCTCCGGTGGCCCGTTGCATCTGGATCCGTGCGCGCACCACGCGCGTGTCGTTCAAGACCAATAGCGCGTTGGCCGGGATCAACTCGGGTAATTCCTGGAAGACCTTGTCCGCAATATGCCCTGCCCGATAGTGCAGCAAACGACTTTCATCGCGCTGCGCCAAGGGATGCCGTGCAATACGCTCTTCGGGCAGCACGTATGTGTAGTCGTGGATCGAAAGGTCTTTCGGATGCATGCGTCTCCTTCCCTACCGGCTTCACTCACTGCTTCACTACAGTGCCCGTATAGATGCGATCGGGCAATTGGCACCGTACCGTGTACAAACCAGCGGACCATTGCGTTGCATCCATCGTAACCAACCCACTTACCAACTGCTTCGCCTCGGCGGTCACACGACCGGTGATATCCGTAACGGTCACGTGTACCGGAGCCATGGCATCGGTCAGAAGGATGTTGAACCGATCGGTGGTCGGGTTCGGCCAGAGCGCCATGGCGGTTGATGAATGCTCGGCCACACTGTTCATCCAAAGTACTTCGCGAACGGCTTGGTATGCGTTCACCTTGCCTGCGCCCCACATGTTGCTTCCCCCTGCGGGGATCACTCCGGTGTGGCTATCCTGGCGGGCTGTTCGCATGATGGCATCCTTCACCTCTTGTGGTGTGGAGGTTGGATCGGCTTCCAGAACCAGCGCGACGATGCCCGCAACGGCCGGTGAGGACATACTTGTACCAGAGAGGCGCGCGAAGGGGAATGAGCGGCCTTGGAAGGGCACATTAAGGATGGTCGTGAAATCCTCATCGGTATACGAGCTCATCGCGGATCCGATGTTCACGCCTGGGGCTGAGATATCGGGCTTCACGCGTTCATCCAAGGTTGGACCGATCGAAGAGAACGGTGCAATGGCACCACCACCCACCACACCCGTGATCGGATGGATGAACTCGGGCCAATATGCTGCCACACTAATGAGGCTGTTGGTGCAGGCCGGTTCGCTGATGCCGTACTGGTTGTCGCCTTGTGTCCAGCCTACACCCGTGGCTTGGAACGCCTGGCCCCAGTTGCCCACATCGTTGGTGAGTTCGGTGACATTCCAGAAGTGGACCCTACCATCGGGGGCCGTCGCCTTCAAGGCCACTCGCAGGTTGGTGCTCCGGTTCTTGGCACGCAGGCGGAAGTGTGGCCTACCGTTCTGTGGATGTGCGGCATCGGCAGTTAGGTTGAAGAAGACGGTGTCGTTGCCGATGATGAGCATGGAGTCCAGGTACGCGGCTTGTGTAGCCGTGTTGTACCATGGTGTTTCCGCAAGGGTGGTATTGCTGGTGTTGGTGACCATGATGCCTGCGGAGAACGGATGACCAGCTTCGCCCCACATGCTCAGGCTCTGGCCCCACATCTTCGGATGGGCGCTGTAGGAGTAGAACTGCACGCGTGAGCGTAAGGTATCCCCGGTGAAATCTTTGCGGATGTGGAAATTGATGTCGCCGTTGTTCCCTCCGGAATTCACGAAGACAACGCCTTCCTGGGTGAACTGATCGATGGCTTGGCTGATGAGCGACTGGCCATCCAGGGTTCCGATGTGGTGCAGCCCCCAGCTCATGTTCACCACCAAGCGTTTGCCATCCTGCTCGGCTATGCCCTGCATCCACGCGAAAGCATCCAACACAGCGGCAGCATCCACCAGGAAGGTGCAGAACAGGAAATGCGCATCGTAGGCCAACCCGCGATAAGCGCTACCCGCACCACCACCACCGGCAATGCCCGCCACGTGCGTGCCATGGGTAGCGTTGTTGTAGATGTTCACCGTGTCCGAGGCGGCCGCTAGGAGCTCCGCCTGTGTGGTCAGTTCGGTGCCATAGGGATAGCCCTGCGGTGCCGGTCCGGCTTGGCGATAATGGTCCCACGCGGCGCGGATACGGTAGCTGGTCATGGAGGTATCGTAGAACGTGGGGTGCTGATAGTCGAAACCCCAATCGGTAACGCCAATGAGCACATCACGGCCCGTGTACGACTGTGGAAGGTCGATGCCACGATGTACGCTATCAGCACGCGTGGCATACCGCACCCGATCCAAGGTGGGCTTCACCTTACCCGCGAGTTCGACATACCGGACACCCGGTAGGACTTCGACCAGATGAAGGTGGCGTGCATCCACACGCAGCGACAGCACATTCCCTTTACGGGCACCGATGGTGATGTGTTCACTGGTGATCGCGCTAGCGTCGAGATCATTGTTCACCTGGGCCAGAAAGCCCACCATGCAGCGGCCATGGATGAAGGCCGTAGGGTGTTCTCCTTGGGTGTTCTCCACCAAGCGAGCTGCATCGGGATATCGTTCGACCAATGCCTTCAGCTCGTTCAACCCCATACGCGTGGTGGCGGGCATGGATGGCTGGGCGGAAACGACCAGGGCACTCACAAAAGCCAGCATTGCCATGTAGTATCGTTCCATCATGATCGCTTTGGCGAGCCAAGGTACGTGGAGCGGGTGAGATGCCGAGTCTTTTTACCGGGTGGACAAGCTCCACCGAACCTACGCCTTCCAGCACCTTTGGTTCTTGGTCGACTTTTGATATATTACATCCTTGGTACCCGGCATCAACATGCCAACTACGTCCCTCCTTCATAGCATTAACTTCCGGACTCCTTTCAAGGTACTTGGAACAGAGACCACCTCCTCATCGTAAATGTCACAGGCCGTATCGTTCACTCCGAACGCTTGCCGAGCGGTATCACCTCGTGGGAGGTACACATTGGCGATCTAGCGCAGGGGGCCTATGACCTCCGGCTACAGACTGCGGATCAAGCACATAGTGTACGCTTCATCAAGTACTGAACCTCGAGCGCACGTCGGTGCAGGCGGACCAAGTTGTCTTCAACCGATAGCACGTTTACAGGCTAGAGCGCATCTCAAAAACCCGCCCTAGGCCACCTTCAGTGCATCGGCCACCTTTTCTTTCAGTAGGGCGTGCTTCACCACTTCGATCATCTCGGTGACGTAGGTGAACTTCATGCCCTTGGTGTACCGCGCATCGATGTCTTCGATGTCCTTGCGGTTGTCGGCACTGAGGATGATCTCCTTGATACCGGCCCGTTTGGCAGCGAGGATCTTCTCTTTGATGCCGCCCACGGGCAACACACGACCACGCAGGGTGATCTCGCCCGTCATGGCCACGAACTTGCGCACCTTCTGTTGGGTGAAGGCGCTGGCGATGCTCGTGAGCATGGTGATGCCGGCACTGGGTCCATCCTTCGGCGTGGCGCCTTCGGGCACGTGTACGTGTACGTTCCAGCGCTTGAAGACCTCGGCATCGATACCGATGATGCTGCTGTGGGCTTTGAGGTATTCCAACGCGATCACGGCGCTTTCCTTCATCACATCGCCCAGGTTTCCGGTAAGGGTGAGCTTGCCTTCGCCTTTGGTAATGCTGGTCTCGATGAAGAGGATGTCGCCTCCCGTAGGTGTCCACGCCAGACCCGTTACCACGCCGGCCACATCGTTGCCCTGGTATTTGTCGCGCGCGTGGCTGGGGCCATAGATCCGCACAAGATCATCCGTGGTGATGGTGATACTGTGCTTCTGCTTCAGCGCGATCTGCTTGGCCCTGTACCGCACCAATTTGGCGATGCGCTTTTCCAAGGTGCGCACACCGCTCTCATCGGTGTACTGGTCTATGATGGCTTCGAGCAGACCCGGTGCCAGCTTGAGCTGCTTGGGCTTTACCCCGTTCTCGGTGTATTGCTTGGGCAACAGGTGCCTGTTGGCGATCTCGATCTTCTCCTCTTGGGTGTACCCGTTCACTTCGATGATCTCCATGCGATCGCGCAGGGCGGGATGGATGCTGCCGAGGCTGTTGGCCGTAGCCACGAACATGACGCGGCTGAGGTCGAAGTCGATGTCCACGAAATTGTCGTGGAAGGCGTTGTTCTGCTCGGGATCCAACACTTCGAGCAAGGCGCTGCCGGGATCGCCATGGTTACTGGTGCCCACCTTGTCGATCTCGTCCAGCACGAAGAGCGGATTGCTGGTGCCCGCTTTCTTCAGGCTTTGGATGAGACGGCCTGGCATGGCACCGATGTAGGTGCGACGGTGGCCACGGATCTCGCTCTCGTCATGCAAGCCGCCCAGGCTCATACGTACGTATTTGCGCCCCAGTGCTTCGGCCATGCTCTTACCCAAGCTGGTCTTACCCACACCCGGCGGACCATAGAGCAGCACGATGGGTGCTTTCATGTCCTTCTTCAGCTTCAGCACGGCCAGGTGTTAGATGATGCGCTCCTTCACCTTGTCCAAGCCGAAGTGATCACGATCCAGGATGCGCTGTGCGTTCTTCAGATCGAACTTATCCTCGCTGTATTCGCCCCAAGGCAGTTCCAGGAGCAATTGCACGTAGTTGTATTGCACACTGAATTCGGCCCCTGCCGGATTCATGCGTTGCA
>JAEYWT010000395.1 GCA_023428865.1 Bacteroidota bacterium
TCAACCTGTAGGGCAACCATGATCAACATGCAGGGCAACCATGATCAACATGGAGGGCAAGGTTGATCAACATGGAGGGCAACCATGATCAACCTGGAGGACAACCTTGTCCTAGTTGTCGCGTCGGCCCGATTCGACCTGAATACACTCGTTTCCAGGAGATCGAAACCGCCCATGCCTTTCCCGCCTCACCTTCGAACTGCTGGGTCCCAGGGCAGTGTGGCGTTGCGGCGAATGACGATGGGCTGGGAAGCTGCTGTTCAACACAGGTGTGGAGAGGTGCTTTGGCGGCCAACGATGCGGCGCGGCGTTCCTGAGAACGCGTGGAGGATCCCGCATCGGCAGGCGGATCGGCGTGCTGAGGCTTTCGTACCAGATGTACTGCAGCCTGGACGCCTTGGGCGCACCGGCCCCCCATCGACCTGAAGGCCTGCCTGCTACCCACCTGGAAGGGCAAGGGGGCGATGCTCGCCGAGCTGGAGGCCATGCGGGAAGCGCAGGTGACTGGCATCAGGGCCGGGAAAACCCTAACTGCCCGTTCCCGTAGCACCCTGCAATTGTGCCTCCAGCCAGGCACGTGCTTCCGCCTCGTTACTGGTGACCAATACATGCTGCATGTGCGGGTAGTACTTCAGGTATACCTGTGTAAGCCGCTCCAACGTCTTGTCATGTGCCACAATGGCCGTAGCGATGATCTGGCCCTTGGTACGGTCCTCGCCACCATGGTCTACACGCATGCTCTCCAAGTTGAAATCCATGTCCTTGGGAATGATGGTGAGCGTGGCGTACGACCGGCTCCCCATCATTGCGCGGCGCTTCTCTTGTACCTCGGTCACATCCTCCGAGTTGAAGAAACTTCCGGTCTTGTAGTGGATCTCCAGCAGATCGAGCTGGACGCGTTTCAATGTGGCGATGCGTGTTTCGGCTTCTTCGGGTACAGGGGCCATGGGAGAGTTGGGAGATGGATGAGCGACTGAAGATACGGAAAACGTAAGGATCCACAAGCACGGTCAGCTTTGCTGCGCTTTAGCGGTCGCCCACTGCGGTGGCAGGCAGGCCCAGTGACCACCGGCATACGCCATCATCGGACCACCGATGCCATGAGCAGCTGACACCCACCCGCTGATCATGGAGCGTTTCGTTCTGGTAGAGCAACGCCAACCGTTGCTGAAGCATCGATATCCTCATGGCACAAGTGCTCCGCTACTGACACCACCTACCCGTACGCCGCAGCGTTCGTGCCTGCCGGCTGCCTCGCTTGGATCGTGGGGCGAACCGATCGTGCGAACTTCGCTCCCATGCTCCCTACCAGCACGCTCCCTGAGCACCCCACCATCCGCGCCGCCTACCCTGCGTTGAAGGACCTCTGCTACCTGGACACTTCGTCCATGGGGGTGATATCACGACCCACAGCGCAAGCCGCCGCACAAGAACAGGAGCGGTTGATGCACGAAGGGAGCGCGCGCTTGTTCCAATGGATGTTCGGTGGCAACACAGATGTGGCACGCACCGTGGCAGCCAGTATCGACGGCACGGAGCAAGGCACGGCGCTTGTGCAGAGCTTCACCGTGGGCCTCGCGCAGCTGGCGCCTTTGTTGAAGCACCGGCCCAAGGTGCTGTTGATCGGACATGACTACCCTACGTTGCATGCACCGTTCGCCTTACCTGGCTTCCAACGCATCGTGGTGCAGCCGGAAGCGGACGGGACGATCTCTTTGGATACGTTGCGCGACACCATGGAACGCGAACGTCCGCAGGTGGTGGCCATTAGTGAGGTGCAATGGTTGACGGGTTTCCGCATCGGCCTCAGCGCGGTCACTGCCTTGTGCCGTGCGTTCGGCGCCTGGTCGTTGGTGGACATTACGCAATCGTGGTGTGCGGTGCCGTTGAATGTGCAAGCTGCGGGCATCGACATCGTTGGCGCCAGTGGATACAAATGGCCCTTGGCGGGTTTCGGTAATGGCTTCATGCACCTCTCGGACACGGTGCGTGCGGAGTTGCAAGAGCGCAACGGCGTTGATCCGATCGCGATGCTGAACGCTGGTCACCGCGACCCGGTGGCGCTCACCCGCCTGCAGCATGCATTGGAACAGATCGCGGCCGTTGGTCCGCAGCGCATCGCGGATCATGTGAGCGCGTTGTGTACGTATGCGATCACGCGTTTCGATAGGGCCGGCATCACGGTATTGCATGGTCGTGAGGCGGAACAGCGCGCGGGCATACTGCTACTGCAGGGTGAAGAAGCGCAAGTGGAACGTATGGCTGCACACGGCGTGAAGGTGGCTTTCCGTGGCAGAGGCATCCGCGTGGGGATCCACTTCTACAACACTACGGCGGACATCGACCGGTTGGTGGAGGTGTGGGGGAAGTAGTGCTTCACAACGTATTCGGAACGAACCATCATAGGCTATAGCCCAGACAGCGTTCTGATCAGGTTGCACGTCATACGATCGATGCCCCATTCGATCCGCACCCTTGTCCTCGCCTCGCTCCTATCCGTTGCTAGTCTTCTCCACGCACAGCTACTGGTGCCCGTGGTGGTGCATGTGATCCACCAAGGTGGGGCGGAGAACATCAGCGATGCGCA
>JAEYWT010000037.1 GCA_023428865.1 Bacteroidota bacterium
CGCATACGCCGCGCCACCACCCATGCGGCGGATCAGTTCGGTGCCGGTGGTGATGTTGCCCCACTGGTCGCTACCGCCCATCTGCACGGTACAATCCATGTGCTTGTTGAGCCAATAGAAATCGTAACCCTGCACCAGCTGGTAGCTGAATTCGGTGAACGAAAGACCCGCATCCAAACGGCTCTTCACGCTATCCTTCGCCATCATGTAATTCACGGTGATGTGCTTGCCCACTTCACGGATGAAGCGCAGAAAGCTCATATCCTTGAACCAGTCGTAGTTGTTCACCATACGCGCCGGGTTCACCTCGCCGGTGAAATCGAGGAAGCGTTCCAGTTGTTTCTGCACGCATTCCTGGTTATGACGAAGGGCATCCTCGTCCAACAAGTTGCGCTCGGTGCGTTTACCACTGGGATCACCCACCATGCCGGTCGCTCCACCCACCAAGGCAACGGGCTTATGTCCGCAGCGCTGGAAATGTGTCAAGGTCATCACCTGCACCAAGTGGCCTACGTGGAGTGAATCTGCCGTAGGGTCGAAGCCGATATAACCACTGGCCGGACCTTTCATCAGGTGCTTGTCCACATCCGGCGTGCTGTCGTTCAGCATGCCGCGCCACTTCAGTTCGTGCAGGAGATCGCGTGTCATCATTTCGTCACTAGGCCTTTCGCAAGGCGGGCAAAGATAGCCGGGGCATGTGGTCCGGCTGGTTACCTTGGCCGCATGCATCTGGTAACCGGCGCCACAGGCATCGTGGGAACACACGTGCTGTTGGAGTGTGCCTTACGCGGACCGGTACGGGCCATTCATCGCCGCAGCAGCGACCGATCGATCGTTGATCGTGTCTTCCGCTTCTACCGCGCTGATGCCGATGCCCTACTGGCACGGATCGAGTGGGTGGAGGCCGATCTCTTGGATGTGGATGGACTGCGCACCTCTATGCAGGGCATCGAATACGTCTTCCACGCTGCGGCCATGGTCTCCTTCGCCCCGGGTGATGCGGACAGCATGCATCAGGTGAATGTGACCGGCACCGCCAATGTGGTCAACGCCGCCTTGGAATGTGGGGTTCAACGGCTCTGCCATGTGAGCAGCACCGCCGCAATTGGGGAAGAGCCACCCGGAGTTCCGCGTACCGAATCGTCGCCATGGAACAGCGACAAACACACTTCCGCCTATTCGCTGAGCAAGTATGCCGCTGAAATGGAAGTGTACCGTGGTATCGCGGAAGGGTTGGAAGCTGTGTTCGTCAATCCGTGCGTGGTGATCGGGCCGGGTGTTGATGGCCGCAGTTCCATGACCTTGGTGGAACGCCTTCGTCGCGGCACCCGTTTCTACCCACCTGGCAGCAATGCCGTGGTGGATGCTCGGGACGTAGCGGCATGCATGCTGGCGCTGGCGGAACGCAGCACCTCCGGGGAACGCTACCTCCTTGTTGGCGAGAACATCTCGTACCAACGTCTATTCCTGCTGCTGTCCGAAGCTTTCCACCAACCCGCACCAAGCCGTCCCTTGTCACCATGGATGCTGCAACTCGCCTGGCGTTTGGAGAAGTTACGCACCACCTTCACAAGATCGCGGCCCTTCATCACCAGGGCCACGGTACACAGCGCGCTCAACCAACGCTCGTATAGCGCGGCCAAGGTCGAAGCTGCATTAGGCTATCAGTTCCGGGGCGCAGCCGAAGCCGTGTCCAACGTAGCGGCTTTCGCTAGCGGATCCACCGTTGGTTGACCCTGCTGCTCATCTTTCCGTCGGCTCAATTCGATGAGGATGGCTTCGTAGATGGCCTTCATCTCTTCAGGCCTGCTGGTCCAATAGTCGAACGATCGTTGGAACTCCTCCTTGGTGGTGTTATGCGCTGCGAACATTTCGTTGTAATACTGCTCCGATGGGATCGTGCTGTGGTGCGCCACGATCAGTTCGTGGTTCATGCGAGCCTCGATCAGTTCCGCCTCCAGCATTACCTGCTGGAAACGTTCTCGCGTTAGCACATCAGCAGGCACCGGCTCGGGTTGCTGGGTACAAGAGAGGAAAGCCAGCACAGGAATGATCAACAGCTGCTTCATCGGTTGAAGCGAAGTCGTTGGCCGCGAGCGCTACGATCCACCTGTCCATCGGCATATACCGTTCGGCCGTTCACCCAGGTGCGCGCCACACGGCTATGGAACCGTTGTCCTTCAAAAGGTGACCAACCACACTTGTAGAAGAGGTTGCTGCGATCCACGGTCCATGGTGTCTCACCGTCAACGAGCACAAGATCGGCATGATGCCCTTCTCGGATGAAACCACGACCTGCGACTTGGTAAAGGCGGGCCGGTGCATGGCACAGCTTCTCAACGACTTGCGCCAGCGTGAACACACCTTGGCGTTCCAGTTCGAGCATGGCCACCAGTGAATGCTGGATCAAAGGGCCGCCAGACGGGCACTTCGCGTAGGGCAGTGCTTTCTCTTCCAAGGTGTGGGGTGCATGGTCCGTAGCCACCACGTCGATGCGGTCATCGATCACGGCTTGGCGTATGACCGCGCGGTCTGTGGAAGACTTCACCGCCGGGTTCCATTTCAGCAATGCTCCCTTCTCCGCATAGTCCGAATCGCTGAACCAGAGGTGATGCACACAGGCTTCTGCCGTGATATGCTTCTTCTCCAGCGGACCAGCATCGAAGAGGTCGATCTCTTGTGCCGTGCTGATGTGCAATACGTGCAGCCTCGTACCGTGCGCCTTGGCTAGGGCCACGGCGTTACTACTGCTTTTGTAACACGCTTCAGCACTTCGTATCACGGGATGTTGGTCCATGGGGATCGCATCGCCCCAGCGCTCCACCGCACGCTGCATGTTCGCGCGGATGGTGCCTTCGTCCTCCGCATGCACAGCGAGCAGCATGTGTGCGTTGCGGAAGAGGTTCTCCAAGGTGGCCGGATCATCCACCAGCATGTTGCCGGTGCTGGAACCAAGAAAAGCCTTGAGACCGCAGACCGTTCTGGGATCGGTGCGCAACGCCTCATCGAGGTTGTCGTTGCTGATGCCCATGTAGAACGAATAGTTCACCACGGAATTGGCCGCACCGAGCGCATACTTCTCCGCAAGCAGTTCCTGCGTAAGCGTTTGCGGGTTGGTGTTGGGCATCTCCATATAACTGGTCACCCCACCAGCGGCAGCAGCGGCCGAAGCGTGAGCGATATCATCCTTGTGTGTGAGGCCGGGTTCGCGGAAATGCACCTGATCATCGATCACGCC
>JAEYWT010000062.1 GCA_023428865.1 Bacteroidota bacterium
GTTCTCAGCCGGGCCGGGTTCTGTTCTCAGTCGAGCGTGGGCCTTGGTAGCGTTGGCGTATTTTCGTGCGTGGGCTTTGCGCGTTGGCTTTTTCGCGATGGCACCCAACTAGTCGGTTGTACCCATATGTGGTTTATTTCCGCTTCATGCGGAGCTCGGGAGTGGGTACTATTTCACTATTGGGGAGGGTAAAACCACATAGGCCTTCACAAGTCCAAGTTGTCAAGTGGACTACGGATCTTGCCAATGGCTTTGGTACTGACATGCGTGTAGATCTCGGTCGTTTTGGACGAACTGTGTCCTAACAGGGTTTGAATGTAGCGCAGATCGGTACCGTTCTCCAAAAGATGGGTGGCAAAAGAATGCCGTAGGGTGTGCACAGTGGCAGGAGCTGTGATACCAGCCTTCTGCTTGGCATGCTTGAAGATCTGTTGAACGCTGGTGTCGGAGTACCGGGCGCCGTTCGGTCCCTCGAACAAGAAGTGGCGTGGTGTGTACGCTACCAGGTATTCGTCCAACAGCTTCAATAGCCTTTCGCTCAGCAGCGATACGCGGTCCTTTCCTCCTTTACCTCCACGTATGAGCACTTGCTTGCGTTCGGGGATGATGTCCGTGCGTTCCAACGCGATCAGCTCTCCTAAGCGCAGACCAGCTGAGTAGATGAGCATTAGGATGCAGCGATGCTTCAGGTTGGTCGGGGCCTTCAGTATGGCTGCCACTTCTTGTTCGCTCAACACCTTGGGTAGCTTCCGTTCGCCACGTGGCCGCTCGATGAACTTGACCCGATAGGCGTCCCCCAGAACATCCTTGTAGTAATACCGAACCGCATTCACCACCTGGTTCAGGTAGCTGTTGCTCACCTTGCGTGTGCTGGCCAGCTCATGCTGGTAGGCCTCGATGTCCGCAGCGCTGATGTCCTTCGGGTTTTTCTTCGGATAGTGCTGGAAGAAGAGCTTCGTCGCATTCAGGTAGGTGTCGATGGTATTGGTGCTGTACCGCGCGATCTCCAATTTGCGCTGCATGGCGGCCAGTGCTTCCTGTTGCGCCGTGGATAAGGCGGGTAACACGGTCCGTGGGGGCTTGGCCACCGTTACTGCTGGGCTGCCCTGCTTGCCTTTCGTAGCTTGGTTATGCGGCGGTTGTGGGGTCGCTCGGGCAGGAGCGGCTTCCGGCTTCTTCCGCAACCCGTTCATATCCACCCAAGCCACGCCTTTGAACGCAGCGAAGATGGCCTGCAGGTGTTCCGGTGCGTTGGGCACGTACCAGCGCTTGTGGCTGGCGCTCCAGGTGGCCCCGGCTTTCTTCGCAGCAGCGATCAGATCCGCATCATACGGGCAGTTCAGCGCGATACAGCGCTTGGCCTCATGCACCAAGTGCTCCAGCACCACCGTCCGTTTGACGCCTTTTTCGTCCATGCCAAGAACCCAAGATAATGCGTGGGCCCGTTCTTTCCACGCATGGTTCTGGAGCGTGGATCACTCCTTCACGAAGCCTTTCACTAACCGACGGTCCGCCGTAGTGAGCACACAGCGGTAGCTACCGGCTGGCAGTGCGCGTAGATCAAGCTGGGCCGCCGTGCCGCTCAGTGTGTGCTGGAGGATGGTCCGTCCCACGGCGTCCACGATGCGCAGGTCCGCTGCACGCGTTCCATCGCTCAGGTTTATGGTCACGTGGTCTCTCACCGGGTTGGGGTATAGGGTGATGGCGTCGTCGTTCTTCGCGCCTTCCACCGCGGTGGGCGTGCAGACAACTGCGTTCAGGTGCTGCCAGATCTCGTTGTTGTACACATTGGGCACGAAGAGGCCGTCCGGGAGGTTGCCCATGCGCACCACCACGAGCCCTGTGCCGGGCGATACGTTGATGATCTGGCCGTTCTTGCCCATGGCGCTGTACGCATCTTGCGGTGCATCGGGCATCAGCGGGCCGGGCAGGGTCAGTTGAACGCCCGGTAGCCTATAGTTCTGTTGGCCATTCAGCCACCACAGGTAGCCGTAAGCGGGGTTCAGGCTTTGCGAGGGCGTGGTCATGGCGGTGAAGTAGTCCTCGTCCTGGAGGATGGGGTTGCCATTCCAGGTGCCACGGTTCTGTGCCAACAAGCCGAAGCGCGCCATGCTACGGGCCTTGCTGAAGAAGACGTTGTTGTAACCCAACTGCACGAACAGTCCGGTGATGCCCGTGCTGGTGCTGAGGTTGCTAAGGATGTAGCTGTTCAGGTTCTGGCCAGTGGCGCCTTCCAACACACCATCCAGCAGGGTGTATGGGGCGTTGTAGTACGACCAGCGGCTGCCTGGCTCGGTGAGGTAGGTGAGGCATTCGGGATCGGTGCAATCGAATTCCCCGTTCGTGTCGTCGAGCCCCGTGGTCATGGTGAGGTGGTCGCGCACGGTGATGGCGGCCTCCTGCTCGGGTGTGCAGCTGGACCAGCCCGGGCCTAGGTACACGTTGCTGGGGAACTCGATGTTGAGTGCCCCCTGTTGCTGCGCCATGCCCACCATGAAGGCGGTGAGGCTTTTGCCCGCACTGGCCCAATACCAGCTGCTGTCCTGCGTGAAGGTGCCGAAGTATTGCTCCAAGGCGATGCGGCCATCCTTGAGCACGATGAAGGCCTTGGTGTTGCTTTCCTGTAGGAAGTCGTAGAGGGCCGGTACCTGATCCATGCACCAGCCCAGCTCGGCGGTGTCGGCTTGTTCCCACGCATTGCCTAGCAAGGGCGGGAAGTAGAGCTCTTGGGCCGGGAGGGAGGTGGCGAAGAGCAAGGTGGCAAAGGCGGAGAGCTGTTTCATCTTATGGTTTGGACAGATCGGGCGGCGGATGGTTCGATCGCGACCAGAGGTAGGTGCTGAGCACGATGAGCCCGAAGCTGCCGATGCCCAGCACACCGTGGTGGATGAGCACGTCGGAGAAGGACCCGAGGGCGTCCTCGAAATTACCGCCGTACATCAACAGGAGCGGAACGGCTAGTAGCGCCAGCCAACGCGGTCCGGCCTTCGGTACCAGCTGATGGATGATATAAGTCACAAAGGGGACAGCCAGTAGGAAGTGTTCCGTATCGGTGAGGGTGATGCTCGGCACCAAGGCCACCAGCAGGAGGTACTCGAAGGTGAAGGCGTTCGCACTGCCACGCCTTTTGTTCCAGCCCACGAAGACCGCGAAGGCAACGGCGATCAGCGCCAATAAGACATAAGCTTCCATCGCGTTCGGGCTGGGTAATACGTATTTCAGCATGGCCCGGTGGACGAAGGAGTAGATCGTGTTCACGGCTCGGTAGTCGTCGTCGCCGGTGTAGATCAATGCTGCGTTGTGCTTGGACATTTCGCCCAGCCACGCGGCATGGACCTGTATGTTGGCGCTCCAACCTAGGATGATCCATGGTAGCAAGACGCCCACACCAAGGGTGCCCAACGCGGTAATGAGCGACTTCCACCGGCCATGCAGCACAAGAAGCGGTAAGAGCACCACGAAGTGCGGCTTCGCCAGGATGGCAGCGCCCAGCAAGAGGCCACCGCGCAGCGCACGACCGCGCTGCAGCTGTTCCAGCGCGACGATGAGCAGCCAGAGCAGCATCAAGTTGATGTTGCCCAAATGCAGCTCGCGATGCAGGTGTACGATGCTGGCCAAGGCGATGAGGAAGAGCGGGAGGTATGCTGCCGTTCTGCCTGAGATCAGGTTTTCGCGCACCAGCCGGTCGATGCGTCGGACTCCATCGATGAAGGCCAGCGTGATCAGCAGGTATTGGATGGAAGCGGCGATGGAGTAGGGCAGCAGGGCAAAGAGCGCGTACACCACCGCCAACATTGGTGCATACTTGAATATGCCGCTGTCCAGGCCATGCGCTACGCCGTAGAGCGGTTCGCCGTTCAGGAGTGCTTCTCCGGCACCGTAGTAAACGCGTAGGTCATTCAGCCAGAAACGCCCGTTGATGTGCTCCACCACGAAGAGCAGCACGGCGATAAGTCCGAAGACGACCGTGAACAGGCGTGGATAGGGACGGAGAAGATGCACCCCTCAAAGTTCGATCAACTCGGCGAATATCATGGTCGGAGTTCCAGGCATGCACGAATGGAGGCTAAGCTCCGTGGAACAGATGCCACACCTGACAACCACGAACTGAGAAATGACCCGTCACTTCTTCGAGCGGTCCACCTCCTTCACCATCTTCCCTTTTTCGTAGTGCAGTTCGCGGTATACCTGCCCGTCGGGTGAATAATCCAAGTGGATGCCGTGCTCTACGCCGTTCTGCCAGGTCTCCAGGTATTTCTTGGTACCGTTCTCGTAGTAGTAAAGCCATTCGCCGTGTTCCACTCCGTTCTCGAATCGGCCGATATATTCCAGCTGGCCGTTGGGGTAGTACACTTTTTCCATCACCTTTTGGGCTTCGTCGCCTTCGCCCTTCATGTAGATGATCACTTCGGGTTTGCCGTTGGGGTGGGTGCTGGCCACGAATTTGTTGGTGGAGCAAGCTATCAGCAGCAGAGCAGGGAGTAGCGCGAGTGCGGCACGAAGCGTCATGGTCGCGCTAAATTAGGGGAAACCGACCTTGCCAAGCCCGGGTTCAGGTTTCGGGCCGGTAGAAGAGGAGCTTGCCTTTCACTAAGTCGCCCAGTTATAGCCGTAAGGAGCTCACCTTCCTTCCCGAGGGACCGAAGTTCTGGTGGGCGATGGTGATGTCGCCCTTGTCATGTACGGTGGTGACAACCGCCGTATGGTGGGCGAAACTGAACTGTTCCTTGCCGCCTTCGCTCCTACGTTCCATGGTGACACCCTCGAACTGAACGATGTCGCCCGGAAGGATGCTTTCCTTTGCCGGGTCGTATGCTCTGCCGTAGTTGAGCATACCATCCCACCTTGCGCCAGCGCGATCCAAAGCTTGTTTGGCCAGGTCCCAACATTCGCCGCGGTCCACTTTCTTGCCTTGTTGGGTGGCAACATATTCCACGATGCGCTGGTTGAGCGGTGGCAGGGTGGCTTGAAGAACGATGCCAACGGTAAGGATGGTGCTCAGTATCGTGTGCATGGCAAGGTCGGTTCCATTCCTTGATCGGGTCTACGACTTTCTGTAAGCCTTCCCATTTCAGATGGAATGCATCACAAGGTAAGAACGTGACCTAGGACGCCGTCGTATTTTTGAGGTTCCGGACAGCTGCTTCTGGACCGTGAACTGAAGTGATCGTTCCCAGACCGCCCTCTACGCCACGCGCGCTTGCGACCATGCTGCTGTTCTTTGCGGTTGGTCTTGCGAACGCGCAGGAGATCTGTGATAATGGGTGGGACGATGATGGCAACGGACTGGTGGACCTGAACGATCCTGCCTGCCCATGTGCTACGGTGATCGTGGAGGATGGTGCGGTGAACGCCATCCAGAACCACTCGTTCGAGGAACGCACGTGTTGTCCGCAGTCCTTCGTTTCCGCCATTACACCGCCCTGGCTGTCGTGTGCAACGGGCTGGCAGCAGGCAACCTTGGCCACGTCGGACTATTTGCACAGCTGCGGGTATACTTCCTCCGGTATGCCACTTCCTTCGCCTGCTGGCGAAGGAGTGGTGGGCCTTCAGTACGATCAAGCTGAAGGGTATATGGAGTACGTGGGAAGCTGCCTTACCTGCTCGGGGTCCAACACTCCGCTGCAAGCCGGTATCACTTATACTCTGTCTCTCTATATAGCCAGTGTGGTAACGAATGGTCAACTTTCGCAAAGCGTGGCCGAAGCTTCGGCTCTGTACCTCTTCCCTGAAGCGTTCCCCCTGGCCTTGTTCGCTCGGTCGGATACTGCTGACCCTTTCCCGGTGGCTACTTCCGGATGCATTGGACAAGAGCCCGGTTGGTCGGAACTCGGCCGAGTAATGGTGGTGCCCGAACGAGAGTGGATACGCGTATCCATCACCTTTACGCCAACAGAACTGGTCCACAGCATTGCGATCGGAGGTGCTTGCGACCTGCCGGCCTCCTTCGCCCGGCGTTCGGCGACCATCGTTCCGGGTAGCCCGGGTGTTTTCTTTCCGTACATACTGCTGGATGATCTGCTCTTGACCGTTTCAAGTGCGCAATTGCTGGCACCTGTTACACGTGCGGGATCGTTGTGCGAAGGTGATGCGCTGGTGATCGGGTCGCCTCCCATGGGCAGTTCTGCGTTCCAGTGGTACCACAATGGCATCGCCTTGCCAGGAGAGAATGATGCGATCCTGGATGTCGTTCAGTATGGCGTAGGTGAAGGGTGGTATACGCTGACGAGCCTATCGAACGGCCAATGCCTGATGGGTTCGACGAACGTGGCACCGGGTGCGCCGATGTGGGCAGCGTTGTCCTTCAGTCCTACGATGGGTTGTTCGCCGCTCGAGGTCGAGTTCGTTGACCAGAGTGTCGGCTCCGTGTCCGCAACATGGATCCTTGGCGATGGTGCGACAAGTACGGACAGCGCGTTCGTACATAGTTACCAAGATCCCGGGACTTACGACCTACGACTCACGGTGAGCGACCAGAATGGCTGCTTGGGTGATTCGTTGATCGCCAATGCCCTGACCGTGCTCGCGGGGGTGGAAGCTTTTTTCAGCATAGAGCCGAACACGGTATTCGTGGGTGCGACGGAGGTTGAACTCAATGGCAGTCCTTCCACCGGGGAGATCACACAATGGTCTTGGATACTTGGTGAGGCTCTTCCGCCAACGTCGGAAACTGCGGTGGTGCAGGCCACCTTCCCATCCATACCGGGTCTGTACCCCGTGCTACTGGTGGTTTCCAGCGCCGATGGTTGTGTGGATACTGTTCAGTCCGTGGTGCGTGTGGTGGCCGAGAGTACCATCGAAATGCCGAATGTCTTCAGCCCCAATGGTGATGGTTCCAACGATCGTTTCATCCCCATGGTCTACGATGGTTCTCCGGCAAGCCTGGAGATCTACGATCGTTGGGGCCAGCGGATATTCTCCACCCGCGTGTTGGCAAAAGGCTGGTCTGGTAGTGGTGCTTCCGATGGAACCTACTTCTACGAGGTGATCCCCGATGATCCCATACAGAAGAGGCTCACGGGTTTTGTTACCCTGCTGCGCTAACGCTTTGTAAGGGCACACCTCGCCCTGGTATCTTCAGAACCAGGCGATCAACTTGAGGTTGTAGCGCCTTGGTGTGAGGTAGTCCGGTATGGAGTATTGGCGGCCATCCACACTTTGGATCCAGGTGTGCGTGATGGTGTTGTTGATGTTGAGCAGGTTGAAGACCTCGAGGCTAACCCACATGCTGTTGATCTTGCCCAGGAAGCCTTGTTTCTCCTGGCCTTTGGCACCGAGCAGTTGTTTGCTGAAGCCGATGTCCACCCGGCGGTAGAGGGTGGTGCGCAGAGTATCCGCATAGCGGGTGGCATTGGGTGGGCCGAAGGGTACGCCGGTGCCGAAGTTTACGTTGAGGTGTACTTTCAACGTGGGTATGCTCGGCATTTCATCCTGGAAGAAGAAGGCCACGTTCACGCGCTGGTCGGTGGGGCGTGGTATCCATCCCGGGGTGATCACGGTACTGTCCACCGCTACCTGATCGAAGGTGTAACCCGGTACGATGAGGTCGCCGGCGGCATTGTAGCGCTTGGTGTAGCTGTCGTTGTAGAGGTCTTCCTGTATGCTCATCACGCTGGCACCGATCCAGCTTTCCACACCGTCTATGAATTCGCCGTTCAGCTTCAGGTCCAAACCGGTGGCGTAGCCCTTGGCCAGGTTGGCGCCGTAGTAGCGTATCCGCACGTTGTCGAGTTCGTACGGGATCAGGTCGTCCTTCTGCTTGTAGTACGCTTCGGCTGTGAACTTGAACGGACGTTTCCAAATGGTGAAACGACGGTCCATGCCGAGCACATAGTGGATGCTACGTTGGGCATTGATGTCGGGGTTCAGCTGCCCTTCGAAATTGCGCACCTCGCGGTAGAAGGGTGGTTGGTAGTACAGACCCGCAGCGGCCCAGAAGCTATAGTCCAGGTCCAGGGTGTCGCCTATTTCATCCACCTTCTTCCACCCCGGGTGGTAGGTGAACCGGATCCGTGGGCTGCCCACGGTTTGGCCGTTGTAGGTCCAGTGCTGTGCCCGTGCTCCGGCGATCAGCGTATACCATTTGTCATTACCGCGCTCCCAACGCCAGGTGTTCTGCACATAGGCACTGGCGCGTGTGCTCTCCATGTTCAGGCGGCTCTTCAACACGTAGTTCAACTTCAGGTCATCACCTTGGTTAAGGGGGATACTGAAATCGGCCGAGTCGATCACGGTCCATTCGCTCAGCTTATCGTTGATCATTTCGCTGCGCACATCGGCACCCCATTGCAGGTAGCTGCGTTCGCGCTGGTGATAGCCTTTGTGGGCGAAGGTGAGCACGGTGGCATCGAGGTCGTTGCGTGCGTGGCGCAGGGAACGGCCGATGCCGATGTTCTGTTTCACCTCGCCGTAGCGGCTGCTGTTGGGGTCGCGTTCCAGCTCGTCCAGGTAGTATTCGCTCAGCACATCGAAGCGTTCGCTTTCCACGGTGTTGAAGGCGCTTGCCGTGAATTTCAAACGGGTCTGCTTGTTGGCTTGCACGTTCACGTTCAACGCGCCGAACAAGGTTTCGAACCGCGTTACTTCCTGCCCCTCGAAGTAGGAGGTGAAACGCAGTGCCTGGTTGAAGCTACCGTATTCGGTCTCGCGGTTCTCGGGCACTACGCCGTACTTATTACTGGAGTAGAGGCCCAGGAAGCCCAGTTCCACCTTGTCGGTGAGGTCGTAGGTCCAATAGCTCTGGAAGTCGGTGTAGGCCGGGCGGTATTGGCCTTTGGTATCGAGGCCGTTCAGCACGAGCGTGTTGGTGCGGTAGCGGATGCCCGTTACCTGCCGCAACCGACTGTCCAGCATGGTGTTCTCCAAGTGAACCGCACCACCGAGCAAGCTGGCCATGGCACTACCCGCGAACTTTTTGGGGCGCTTGTAGGTGATGTCCAACACGCTGCTCATCTTGTCGCCGTAACGCGCTTCGAAGCCACCTGGACTGAACTGGATGCGCTCGATCATATCCGGGTTCGGGAAACTCAAACCCTCCTGTTGGCCTGCTCGGGCAAGGAAGGGGCGGTATACCTCAATGTCGTTCACATACACGAGGTTCTCGTCGAAGTTGCCGCCGCGCACGTTGTAGCCAGCGCTCAGTTCGTTGCGCATGGCCACGCCGAGCTGCCCGCCCAGCAAGGCTTCCACGCCGCCTTGTACACTGGGGTTGAAGCGCGTTACCCGCGGATCCAGGGGTTCCATGCCCTCTTCGCGGTCGCGTTGGGTGCCGCGGATGATGGCGGTGCGGAGCTCGGTTACGCGCAGCCGGATATCGTAGTTCACCAAGGCGCCGCCGTCAACGATCACACGACCCTCGAAGGGTTGCATGCCACTGTAGCTCCAGCGGAGCAGCACGCTTTCACCACCGGGCAGGGTGATGGAGTAGCGCCCTTTATCATCGCACGCTACCCCCGTGGTGGTGCCAACGATCGTCACATTGGCTCGGGGAAGGCTGTTGCCATATTCGTCTCGCACGGTTCCCTCTAGGATACCTGTGCTCTGGGCCAACGTCCACGCGCTGTGCAGAAGGAATAAGGTCAGCAGGACGTGCCGCATGCGAAAGGTCGGCTAAGATAACGGCGGCTTTTTGGCGGTGGTATGTGACATCAACCGAGCACGCCACCGATCTGGTCCACCAGCTGTGCCGGACCGCCGTGATGTTCCAATACGAGCAGGCCAAGGCGCCGGCTGGCGTCGCGGAGCCGTAGGCGGGCTTCTTCTTCCACTCCGCCACCGATCACGAGCAATTTGGCATCGCCTTGCGCCAGGTCGGCCAGGAGGGCTTCTTCATCCATATGGCCTACGGCGTTGATACCAGCGGCCTTCAACTGTTGATCCACCAAGGTCATCATGGCGGCATTGCGCCCGAAGAAATACACCCGTCTTGTCGGCATGGGCGCAAGGTATTGAAGCCGCGCTGGTCCATACCCAGACCGCCCGGACTTCTTTACTCGATGGGTTGCATTCATCCGCTACCTTGTCGTGTGCGGTTAACTTGCCGCCATGGACCCTCGTGCGACCGCTTTTCTGCGCTTATTGGAGATCATGGACACCTTGCGGGCCGAATGCCCTTGGGACCGCAAGCAGACCATGGAAACCCTGCGGCCGCTCACCATCGAGGAAACGTACGAACTGGGCGATGCCATCTTGAAGGAGGACCTACCCGAAGTGAAGAAGGAGCTCGGGGATCTGTTGCTGCACATGGTGTTCTACGCC
Source organism: Bacteroidota bacterium (assembly GCA_023428865.1). GTDB lineage: Bacteria > Bacteroidota > Bacteroidia > Flavobacteriales_F > PHOS-HE28 > PHOS-HE28. The sequence continues at coordinate 10,258 of JAEYWT010000062.1, forward strand.
AAGATCGGGCAGGAGAAAGGGGCCTTCGACATCACCGATGTGTTGAACGGGATCTGCGAGAAACTGATCCACCGGCATCCGCACATCTACGGGGAAGTGAAGGTGAGCGGAGAGGAAGAGGTGAAGGCCAATTGGGAGAAGATCAAACTGGCCGAAAAGGCTGCCCAAGGTGCATCGGGTACCACCCCAAGCGTGCTGGACGGCGTGCCACGCGGGTTGCCCAGCTTGGTAAAGGCGATCCGCATCCAGGATAAAGCCCGAGGCGTGGGCTTCGATTGGGAACATCGCGACCAGGTCTGGGCCAAGGTGCAGGAAGAACTTGGCGAGTTGAAGCACGAAGTGGACGCCAATAGCCCGAAACAAGCCGAGGAACTGGGCGACGTGCTCTTCAGCCTGGTGAATTATGCGCGTTTCCTGGGTATAGACCCCGATGAAGCCCTGGAACGCACCAACAGGAAATTCATCCAACGATTCCAGTTCCTGGAGCGCGAAAGCCAGAAGGATGGCAAGGTGATGGGCGAGATGAGCCTGGCAGAGATGGACGCCTACTGGGAGCGGGCGAAGGAGCATTGAAGAGGATCGACCGGCCATGCCGATCGGATAACGATCTTTTCACATTTCAACGGCTTGATCGAGCGACCTTTGCAGCCCATTTCACGTCCCTAAGAAGAGATGAGCATGATGTTCCGGTTCCCGTTGCGTGCGCTGATGTCGTTGTTGGTGGTGCTCAGTGTTGGTCGCATGCAAGCGCAGATCCCTACGAAGTGCCTGGAGATCGAGAGTATCCTGGTGGACGCCTGCAACCCGAGTGCGCTATGTCCGGGTAGCACCGAAGGACAGAACGAGATGGTGCGCTTTCGCGTTGGACCTGCCCCTCTCGCGATCAGCGATCTGGAAGCGGACTGGCCTAACAACAATTGGAGGGGTTTGGTACAGAACGCCACCACCGCAAGTCTTACCAGCCAGCTGAATGCCACCATAGCCAGTTGTGGTCTGCTGATCGAACCGGTACAAGGCATCATTCCCGCCGGTGCCACAGTGCTCATGATCACCAGTACGGAAATGTGCGTGGCAGGGAATTCCTTCACCGCTCTAGCCGATACGCTCTATGTGGTTTTCCAGGATGCCGGAAATTCCAATGGACATTTTGCCAATACACCTGCCGCTGGCCAGCCCATTAGCCCCACGCCACCCTCGGGCAATACCTCGCGAACTCTCATCCTCTTCCACAACCCATCTGGTTGCAGTGACACCGCCACGTATATTCGGGAATTGCTGGTGAACAACCTTGGTTCCTACGGTGGCCAAGCCGGTGAAAGTGATGGCGGAACAGCAGAGTTCTCCTGGCCTGGGGTGCCACAGGTGACCTATGTGAACTACGGCTGCCAAGCACCGTTCTCCCCGTTGTTCGTAGAAGCCGAAGCATCGGGGCAGCTCTGCGGGGGTGTGGGGACGGAGAACATCAGTGCCGAGGTGGTCGGTGGAAGCTTCACCAGCGCGCAGTGGAGCGGTGGCACAGGTACGTTCGGAGATGCTACCGCGCTTTCCACCACCTACACCGCCGGACCGGGTGATCTGGGGAACGTGGTGCTCACGCTTTGCGCACAGACCGATTGTGCCGACCCCATCTGTGGCAGTGTCACCATCGCTTCGGGCAACGGCCCTACGGTTACCATCAGCGCCTCCGGACCATTGGCGCTGTGCCCGGGTGAAAGTGTTACGCTTACCGGACAGGGAGCCGACAGCTACGTGTGGGCATCCGGCGAAACCACGGCGGCGATCACTGTTTCCGCACCCGGCATGTACACGGTCTCCGGAACGAATGCTTGCGGCACGAATGAGGATTCGGTGGAAGTGACACAAGGTTCTGGCATAACCGTCACCATCACGGGGAATACATCGCTTTGCCCAGGAGAGTCCACCACACTTACCGCCAGCGGCGCATCCAGCTACGTGTGGAGTACTGGAGAACTCGGCCCGAGCATCACCGTGTCGGCCACGGGTCCGTACTCCGTTACTGGCAGCAGCAGCTGTGGAGCGGTTACCCAATCGGTCACCGTTACGGCTGGCACGGCCCCTTCGGTATCCATTTCAGGCCCCTCCACCGTTTGTGCCGGAACCCCCATCACCTTAACCGCAACGAGCGTCGGCTCCGTGTTGTGGAGCACCGGTTCCACCAACGCTTCCATTTCCGTAACCACACCGGATACCTACACGGCTACAGCGACGAATGCGTGTGGTTCTTCCACGGCTTCCGTAACGGTGAGCCCAGGTCCTGCACCAACCGTGGCCATAACCGGTACACTTGCTATCTGCAGTGGACAAAGTACCACACTCACCGCGACAGGCGCCGATTCGTATGCTTGGAGCACAGGTGCTAGCGGTGCATCCATTTCGGTTTCGGCACCGGGCCCTATCTCGGTAACGGGCACCAATGCATGTGGCTCCGATGATGCCACGGTGACCATCACCCAAGCGGATCAACCGGTAGTGAGCGTTTCTGGTGATGATATCCTTTGCCCGGGTGATCAACTCGTGTTGACGGCCACGAGCAATGCGCCTGTGACCTGGGGAAATGGAAGCACCGGGAATACTGTTACTGTTTCCACGGCTGGTCTCTACGTTGCTACGGCTACGAACACATGCGGTAGTGCATCCGCCGGTCTACAGGTCTCTGCATCACCCTTGACGGCATCGTTCACGGCTTCACCAACGAGCGGTGTAGCACCCTTGCTGGTCGAGTTCACCAATACCAGCGCACAAGCGTCTACCTCCGCATGGGATCTAGGTGGCGAAGGCACGAGCACTTCCACTTCGCCCAGCTTCACCTTCGATGAACCCGGAATTTACACAGTGACCTTGGTGACGACGGATGGTGACTGTGTGGTCGAGACGCAATCGAACATCACGGTAACCACGGCTGGTCCGGGCACCACGAGCATCATCACCATCCCGAATGTCTTCTCACCGAATGGTGATCGGGTGAACGATGTGTTGGCGATCAACGCCGTGAACATCGTTTCGGTAGAGGTGTTCATCTTCAACCGATGGGGACAGAAAGTGAATGAACTGAATCGTACCGGAGAGGTTTGGGATGGGCGTTCCATGAGCGGGAATGTGGTACCGGACGGAACGTATTTCTACACTGCTGTGGCCAAAGGCGCCGATGGTGTGGATCACGAGCTTACCGGGCACATCACCGTGGTGCGCTGATCGGCATCGCGGGCGTAGGCATGAACGGAAGAGCAATGCACACCGGACTTCGCCTTGGCCTTCTATCGGTCCTGATCGCGGTCTGTTCGGTGGTGTGTGGTCAGTGTTCCACCACCATTTCCACCTTTCCCTACACCGAAGGTTTCGAGACCGATGAGGTATTCACTTCCGGCGGCACCAATAGCGATTGGGCATGGGGCGCACCGGCACATCCGACGTTGTATGGCGCAGCTAACGGCGTTAATGCGTGGTGTGTTGGCGGACTTACCGGTAGCTTCTATACCAACGGACAACAGAGCTGGCTGGAAACGCAGTGTTTCGATCTGAGCGGGCTCAACTTTCCTTGGTTGAGCTTCAATATCTGGTGGGAGACGGAACCGGGCTACGACGGGATCGGCCTTCAGTATTCGACGAACGGTGGTACGACCTGGTTGAACGTCGGTAGCGTGAACGACCCCGCCGATTGCCATACGCTCAGTTGGTTCAATAGCCCGAACATAACGGCGCTGAACCTCGCCAGCCCGCGCCAAGGGTGGAGCGGAACCAGCATCTCCGGCGGTTGTGCCAGTGGTTTGGGTAGTAATGGCTATGTGACCGCTGCGCATTGCCTTGCCGGTCTGCAAACGGGACAGGCGGTCAAGTTCCGTTTCATCTTCGGTGCAGGTACCATTTGCAACACGTTCGATGGTGTGGCCATTGATGACTTCAGCATCGGCGAAGCTCCTGCACTGAACCCCGCTTTCAACTACACCTGCGCAGGGAATACGGTCACCTTCAATGCGTCCGGTGCTCCAGGCTGTTTACAGAACGGCGCATGGAACTTCGGGGATCCTGCATCCGGTGCCGCCAATACGGGCAACGGGGCCGTGGTGAGCCATACGTATCCTGGTCCGGGTGAATACGTGGTGGATTTCACGATGACGAGTTCGTGCAGTGATCCTGTTACCGTGCAGCGCACGATCGTGATCGCCGATCTGGACCTGGATGTGACCGATGTGGGTTGCACACCGAACTCGGGGGCGGTAAGCGCAACGGTGATCGGTGGAAACGGAGGCTATACGTATGCATGGTCGCCAGGTGGTGCCACTACGGCAAGCATTTCTGGGGTCGGCGCGGGAACGTACACCGTTCTGGTACAAGCTCCGGACATGTGCCCGCTACAACGCACGGCAACAGTGGTGAATGATGTAGGTAACATCTCCGCCACGGAAACGCATGAAGACGTGACGTGCAGCGGGGTGGCGGATGGCAGTGCAGTGGTGTCTGCAAGCGGTGGGTCGGGAAACTTCACGTATGTGTGGACACCCGGTGGCTTTACGACAGCCGCTGTGAACGGGCTGGGTCCAGGTACTTATTCCTGTACGATCGAAGACGATAACGATTGTGCTACCGATATCGAAGTGGTGATCGACGAGCCTTTGCCGATCGTGGTGGTCGCACTTCCTGATCCTACCATCTGCGCTGGTGCCAGTACAACGTTGAGCGCCAGTGCGAGTGGCGGAACGGGTGATTTTACCTACAACTGGAGTCCTGAAGGACCTACGGTATCACCGGAAGGAACCACCACCTACACGGTCCAAGCCACGGATGGCAACGGCTGTGTTAGCGCACCGGATGAGGTTGTTGTGAACGTAACGGCTTCCTTTCAGCCAGCGTTCACGTGGGATCTGGATGAAGGATGCGCACCGCTCTGTGTCACGTTCACGGATGCTTCAACCGTGGATGGTGTCCGATCGTGGAACTTCGGTGATGGATCCATTACTGGTGATGACCCTTCTCCAGAGCACTGTTTTTCCAACGGTGGCGAATTCGATGTTACCTTGAGCATAACCACAGCGGATGGGTGCTCTGGATCGTTGACCCTGGACGATCTCATCCATGTATATCCTCGTGCGAATGCGGCTTTCTCCGTTTCGCCGGAAGTGGCGTTGATCGATGACCCGGTGTTCGATCTGGTGAGCCTTGGTAGTGGGATCTCGACTTGGCAATGGAGCTTCGAGGATGAGCCTGCAACCACCACGGATGAACCGTCCACGGCATTCGCTTTTCCAGAAGTCGGCTGCTACACGGTGGGTCTTGAAGTGACCACTTTCGACGGTTGTGTGGACCGAGCCGAGCGCCTTGTTTGTGTGGAGGATGCGTTCGCGCTCTATGCACCCAACTGCTTCACACCGAACAGTGACGCGATCAACGATGTGTTCATGATCAACACCACGGTCGCGGATCCCAAGGAGTTCCAATTGACCATCTACGACCGTTGGGGTTCGGTGATCCATTCCACCGTTGATCCACGCGGTGGTTGGAACGGCGCTGGTATCGATCCCGGCGTTTACATCTGGCAGGTCAGCCTAAGGGATCGGGAGGGTAGTATCCAACGCAGGCAAGGCCACGTTATACTATTACGGTGATCGCAATATGAAGAAAGCCCGGCGGTGACCGGGCTTTCTTCAACGGTACGCTGTCCCTAACGGATGTCGTTCAACTTCCGCTTCAGCTGTTCCACTTCCTTCAGGATCTCTTCGCGTGTTTGTGTGCGCTCAGCTTCGGTCTTCGCGGCGTCGGGCTTCGCACTTTCGATCTTGTTCACATTGCCTTGGGCCTTGGCTTCGCTGCTCAACAACTTCGCTAGTTCGGCTTCTCCTTTGGTGAGCTTCTGGCGCACCTTGGCCAGCTTCGCCAGGTCTTTTGGGTTGTTCGTCAGTTGGAACTTCTTCTCCAACCCAGCGATCTCACCGCTCAGTTTGGCGTTGTTGCCTTGCACTTTGCCTTGCTTGGCTTTGATCTTCTTCAGTTCACTGTTCGCCTTTTCGCTCTTCTTATCGAGTTTGGCGGCGCTAACTTGGGCGCTTTCCGCCTTGCCAGTGGCTTTTTCAAGGCTCTTTTCCTTGGCGGTGATCTGTTCCTGTACCACGGCCTTGTTGTACTTCACGGCCAGGTCCATCATCACTCGTTCGGCCGCTTGTTGCTCTTCGGCAGGCACACTATCGTTCTTCGCGAAGGCCACAGTGAGTTTTCCGATGCCCGCTTTCTTGTCTGCACTGCTGTTGGCGAGGATCAGCAAGGGCGATGTGGAAACCGCACTCTGCATGGCACCAACCGCCTTGGTGGGCTTGGAACCGGTGATCGTCTGGCTGATCGCCTTGTATTCGTTCTTCCAGAGATCAAGCACGGTGCTGGCATCACTCTCGAATACGGTGATGGTGTATGCCGGTAGCTTGAATTTGCCGTTCACCAAAGAATCTGGAACGACCGTTAGGGTATTGCTCCACAGCAGTGCATGACCTTCCTTGGTGGTTTGTGCTTGTGTGGCCAGGTTCAGCAGCAGCGCGCTGGAGAGTAGGAGGGAGGTGCGCATCATGTTGTCTAGTTTCTAGTGTTTGGACGAAGTACAGGGCAAAAGTCACATGCTTTGCGTGGGCGAACCACCTGCGAGCTCCTTCAGTGTTTGGTATACGCGGTGAAGCGGGAGGCCCATCACCGTGTAGAAGCTGCCGTTGATCCGTTCCACTGCGGCATAACCGATCCAATCCTGCACACCATAAGAGCCCGCTTTGTCGAACGGGGTGTGACGTTCTACGTAATACGCGATCTCTTCCGCTGTCAAATTTGCGAAGGTGACTTCGGCGACATCAGAAAAACTGACCTGGTGATCCTGGGTGCGGAGGCAGACACCGGTGACCACCTGGTGCGTGCGGCCCGCGAGCATGGCCAGCATGGCACGTGCTTCCGACGGATCGGCCGGTTTGTTCAAGAGGTGCTGATCGATGATGACCGTGGTGTCCGCAGTGATCAACACATGATCGGCTTCCAACGGACCGGTATAGGCTTCGGCCTTCTTGATCGCCAAGTGCTCTGCGACCTGCTCATGGGGCATGCCTTCGGGCGGTGTCTCATCCACATCGGTGCTCGTAACTTCCACGGGAAGATCCAGACCGAGCAAGAGTTGCCTACGACGTGGCGATGCCGAAGCGAGGATCAAACGCCAATGCAGGTTCATGGGATGAAGCGGATGAGAATTGCGTAGCAGATGGCGGCCACCATGGCCACTTTCATGAGCGTGCCAGCCCGCACGAACTCGCTGCGCTGGTGTGCTTGGTAGGTGAATCCGGCTGACAGCAATAAGGGACCGAGAACGGCGATGCCGATGTACCAGTAGGAGAGCGGATCGCGCAGGAATTGCGAGCGCACCAAGAGCAACAGCGCGATGGTGAGACCAATGTGGACCAAGGCGATCGTACGCGCCCACTTCATGCCCCATACGATCGGAAGCGTTCGGCAGCCATCCGCTTCATCGCCCTTCACATCGGCCATGTCTTTTTGTAGTTCACGTACCAAGGTGCTCAAGAAGGCGAACACCGCGAACCCGAGGATCCAATACCAAAATTCGATGTAGAACGGCTGCATCTGGTACTGGTCGCCACTTGGTCCTGTTATCACCCACAAGGGGTCCATGGCCTGTTGTAACAAGGGGAGTTCGTACAGCCCAACGGTGAGCGGTACCAAGGCTGTCAGCGTGGCAACCAACCCATTGCCGATGATCAATTGGCGTTTGAAGTTGGTGCTGTAGACCCACAATGCACCAATGGCGAAGGCTGGAATGGCGGCCCATTTCAGCAGGCCACTGCGCCAAGCCACGTAAGCGCCAAGCAACAAGCCCACTCCGCTCAGGATCGCATGCGCGGTCATGGCCACACGCCGTTTCACCGTACGGCCTACGATGACCTGGCCGGGTTTGTTGATGCGGTCGATGCGCGTATCGAAGTAGTCGTTGATCACGTTGCCACCGGCAGCAACGAGGACGGTACTTAGGATCAACAGGATGAAATGCAACAACGGCATCTGCGGACCGAACCGTGGAGGTAGGATCAGTTCACTACGCTGTACACCGATCTCGGCAGCCAATTGCTGCACTCCACGTTCCAAAAGACCACCGATCACACCATAGCGCATCAGCAGCATGGTGGCCGCGATGATGAGCAAGTTGCCGGGGCGGGTCAGCTTCAGCAGGTCCTTCATCACCAGGTGTGCGCTGCTTCGGTCATCCACTTGCCTTGCACCTTCATCACTTGTTCCAACAGGTCGCGCACGCAGCCCTCGCCGCCTTTGGCATGGCTCACGAA
>JAEYWT010000076.1 GCA_023428865.1 Bacteroidota bacterium
GCATGGAGCCAGAACTGCTCACCGTGGAAGTGTACACGCTCCCATCCAACACGAGCACTTCTCCGCGCAGGTATTCGAGTGGACCGATCCCGAAGGTGCCCGGTACGGCCAGACTATCCAGATCGATCAGCCCGGCGAGCTGCCCGTTGAACATGGTGTTCCGCATGGCGCCCGTAGCATGCACGGGTCCATTCTGCGCCCATAGCTGCACACACATCATAAGGGTCACCCCCATCGATAGTACCCGCCGTTGACGCATCGGTGCGTTCCGTTCGGATCAGTGGACCACCGGCTTCCCGGCGTTCGTCCATGCACCTATGCCGCCGGCGAGGTCCACCACATCGGTGAAGCCCTGTTCAAGCAAGTATTCACGCGCAGCGGCACTGCGGCGTCCGGAAGCGCAATAGAGCAAGACCGGCTTGGTCTTGTCCAGCTTGGGCACCGCGGCTTTCAAGTCGCCGTTGGTCCAGTCGAAATTGCTGGCTTCGGCCAGGTGACCACCTTGGAACTCGCCCGCCGTGCGTACGTCGAGCAGCTGTGCACCCTTTTCACCGAGGCGCGCTTCAAAGCCCGCTGGGTCAACAGTGCCCTTGCCCTGTCCGGGATCGACACAGGATAGAACGAAGACCGCTAGAAGGAGGAGGAGTTGACGCATGGTTCGATATCTGGTGACGAAAGATAGGGCCGTACCCAGGCACGGTCCTATCACTCATCGTTGATGGGATCACATCAAGTTGTTCACGCTGGTCCACGGCCCACCATTGTAGACCTCGAATCCTTGGGCCTTCAGCATGTCCGCGGCCATGCCACTGCGCGCACCGCTGCGGCAACAGGTGATCACGGGTTTGTCCTTGCTGATCTTCTTCAATTGGTCCTGAAGGCGGTCCAAGGGAATGTTGATGGAGCCGGCCACATGTCCGCCTTGGAATTCCTGTGGTGTACGCACATCCACGATGGTGGAACCCTGGTTGATCTTCTCGCGGAGGTCCACCTTGGGGCCACCGATGCCGAACAATGTCTTGAACATGATTGCTGTTGTTGTGCTTGAGCGGAACAAAGGTGAGGATACCTGTTGCGCCGGTCTGTGAGGGAGGTCACCGATCAGAACACGTAATTGATGATGAAGTCGGCGTGCAGCATATCCACCTTGTGGATGGACTGCCGGTCTGAAAGGTCATTCTCAACGGGTAGTTTGGTGAGGACCAGCAGTTGCACGGCCAGGCCCTTCCAGTCGCCGGCGAATTGGTACTGCGCGTTCACATCGAACTGCATGTAGGACGGCATCGCGTATTTGTTCAGCCTTACCTCGGTCAGGTCAGGCATCTGGTAAAGTCCACCATCCACCTGGATCCGCCAGCCGTTCTTGGCCTTCCAGATCAGGTTCAACGAAGCCGCGTGCACATCACCGGCGCCCTCGTTGCGTTCGCGTGGAAGAAAGGTGAAGAACGGATCGCGTCCCCATTCGCGTGGCATCAGGTAGCGGCCGTGTGCGGTGATCCGCGTATAGTTCAACTGCCAACGGAACTTTCCCAGCACGTTACGGATGCGGCCACTGAAGGCCCATGAAGACTCGCTTTGCGGCATGAAGAGCAGGGAGTCATTGATCCCACCGCGGTAGTGTGCGGCATCCTGCTTGATCGCCATTCCGGACAAGCTCCATTTCGCATCGCGCCCCCCTGCATCCACTTGTACCAGTGCACTGTTGAAGACATTCTCCGTAAGCACATTCCATGCGGTGAGGTCCACGTACTTGTGCAGGCGCTGCTTGAGACTGCCAACGAAGATGCCCGCACTGTTCAGGTGTTCGCCGTGCTTGGCTCCCTCGCCGTACACGTTGCGCCCAACAGGGAAAACGGACATGCTCTCATCCACCAGATACCATTCGCTGGAACCACGCGGCGCTACTCGGTAGAACCATCCACCCTGCAGCGCGGTGCCTCGTGACGTTCTGTGCTTCGCCCAGACCCCTTCGAAGAGGCTCGGGTGCATGCGGCCGTCCTGCGGGTTGAGGAAAGGGCTATTGACCTCCTGTTTCCCGATGATGAGATCCGTACGCCCGTTACGTGCGACCCAGTCGATCTGGAATTCATGCAAGTAGGCGAGATCATTGGTATGTCTGGGATCATTCACATCGTACAGTCCGATCTCGTACCGGTTGGCCACGCCTGTTATCGGGTCCAGTTCGGTGAGGTCGCTGGTCGCCAGGTCGAAGGTGTACCCGCCGCTCAACTTGAAACGCGCGCCGTGCCAGCGTTGTGAGGTGAAGCCCAGTGTTCCACCGAAAGCGACCGCGTGATAGTCGGATGGTGCACCGTTGTTGACGGTGAGCATATTGTACAGCCGGAAGCGGCCCTCGAGCTCGCCCTGCTTCATGATGTCGTACAGGTGGCTCGCTCCGCGAAGGCTATCGTTGCTGGGGATGTCCTGCTCGCTATGCTGGGCTTGCACATTCCCGGACTGCCCCACCACAAGCGCGCACCCCACTCCTAACCGACCGATGACCGACCAGTGCTTTCGTGAATTCCGCATGACCTAGAAGCCTGCCTTGATGTAGCTCCAGTCGTCCTCCTGCCGTTCCACGATGTGAATGATGCCGGCCTTCACGTAGCCCGCCTCCACCATCACTTTCGCTCGCTCCAAGTTGCGTTCCTTGATGGTGTTCTCACAAGCGAGGAACACGATCCCCTTGCCCACGAACTCCGTGATCTTCGGTTGAACGATGCTGCGGTCGCTCATCAGAAGATCCATGCCCGGGCCGTGGCAGACCACTTCGAGCTGCATACCGGGCGCAGCCTCCTTCATGTTCTTCAGTTGTCGCATCAGTCCTTTATGGACCAGCGTATCACCGCTGGTGAGCTGCATGATTATGCGGTGCTGCCGTGCGCCTCCTTGGGCGAAGGATACAGTGCCGATGAGGATCGCGATCAGTAGAATGAACTGCTTCATACGGCAAAGGTCCACGCTCCCACCTCAGCGGTCAGTGACCTCACTCACAAAACCTCACCGGAACTCATAATCATACCCCTCCAACTGGCTCAGGATATCCTGCGGCGCATCCGTCGCCGTAATACGCCCTTCCACTTTCGGCGCAACCGGTGAGAACGCCCCGAAGTACTCGCGCAGGATCGTGTGCATCGTCACGTTCGTGCGACGTGGGTTCTTCACCTTGTCCATGCGGCAAAGCGTATCGTCGGGGTCACCCTCGCGCTCGCATGCAGCGATGAGGTAAGTGCGTGTGAGGTCGATCGGCTTCTTGCCCACCTTGATCCAGTTCACACGTTTGCCCATGTCGTTGTGCATGGTGAAGTTGGCCGTCATGCCTTTGAAGCGGACGACCCAGCCACCGAAGCGTTTCGCGGGGTCCTTGGCGAAGACGTTGTGCAGTTCTTTCTCCAGCCAGTCCCAGATCTGTTGGCCGGTCGCTTCACCGTACTTGGCATCGCTGTCCACGGGGATCATGCTCCAGAGGTGGTCGTTGGTGATCGGCGTGGGTGTCTTGCCATCGGCCACGATCGGCGGGCAGAAGCGGAAGCCGTTGCTGATGGCCACATCGGGCTTCAGTTTCCACATGATGGCGTCCGTGATCAGGTTGTCCATCGGGTTCTCGATCACGTAGTAGCGCACCAGTGTGTTCTTCGTGCTGCCCACCAC
>JAEYWT010000174.1 GCA_023428865.1 Bacteroidota bacterium
CCTGTCCCTCTACGATCTACTGAACCGCTCCGTGAAGCAACTGACCAAAGGCGCATGGTCGGTGAAAGAAGTGGTTGGCATAGATCCGAAGGAAACCTTCCTGATCGTTGCAGGCACGTCCGAAGTATTGTCGGGCAACCCATCAGGCGCCAACGAAACCCACCTGTACCGCGTGGAGATCGAAAGCGGAAAAGTGACCCGGCTAACCACGGAAGCGGGCACACACCATGGACGGTTGAGCAGTGATGGCAGCACGTTGATCGACTCGTGGAGCAGTGTATCCGTTCCTGGGAAAGTGGTGCTCCGTAACACCCGCAATGGTGAGGTGATGAAGGAACTGCTCACCAGCAAGAACCCCTTGGAAGGCACCACCGTGGGCAGCATCGAACTACTCACCATACCTGGCGCCGACGGCACATTCCTGAACGCACGGTTGATCAAACCGAGCCACTTCAACAAAGACAAGAAGTATCCCGTGCTGATCTACGTGTACAATGGCCCTCATGTCCAACTGGTCAACAACAGCTACCTGGGCGGTGCTTCCCTCTGGATGCTGGAAGCGGCAGAGCGCGGTTACCTGGTCTGGACCGTCGATGGCCGAGGGAGCCAGAACCGTGGCAAGGCTTTCGAACAGGCCATCCATAGGCACTTGGGCGAAGTGGAAGTACGCGACCAAATGCGCGGAGTGGATTTCCTGAAGGGCCAACCCTACGTGGATCCAACCCGCATCGGAGTGCATGGCTGGAGCTTCGGCGGGCACATGACAACGGCCATGCTCACGAGACATCCAGGCACCTTCAAAGTGGGCGTTGCCGGTGGTCCGGTGATGGATTGGACCTTATACGAAGTGATGTACACCGAGCGCTACATGGATACGCCACAAGAGAATCCCGAGGGCTACGCATCCACCAACTTGCCAGCCATGGCAGATCGGCTACAGGATCCGCTGCTGATCATCACCGGCGGGAAAGACGACACGGTACTTCCGCAACATGCATTCTCATTCCTGAAAGCCTGCGTGGACAAAGGCATTCCGGTGGATTTCTTCGACTACCCCGGTCACGGCCACAACGTACGCGGGAAAGACCGAGTACACCTGATGGTCAAGGTGCTGGAATACATGGATAGACACTTGGAACCATCGAAACAGTAGCCATCCTTGAATGGCAGGCGGTTGTCCGCTCACCGCTCACGTTGAAGTGTAGCTTCGCCCACCATCACCATGAGAACCATCGTACTCGCACTGCTTGCCGTTGCTCCGACCCACCTCTTCGCACAGACCGAATACTTCGTTGAGGTAGGCGGTAGTTCCCTTGGGCCCACGCTTCCTTACTATGCGCCCAACGTGCTCAATATCGAAGTGGGCGATATCGTGACCTGGGAGAATGCCAGCGGAACCCACAACGTGAACGCCACAACCTTCTTCTTTCCGGCGAATCCAGAAGGCTTCACCAACGGAGAACCATCAAGTTCGTCCTGGTCCTACTCGAGAACCTTCACCGTTGCCGGCACCTACAATTACATGTGTACCACAGAAGGTCACTCTGCCACACAGACCGGTCGCATCATCGTGGTGGATGCTACCAACGTTGCCGAGGCGTTACCCGAAACACCCCTGACCCTATCGCCGACTCCCGCAACGGACCACCTTTTCGTAGAGATCGGCAACCGGACCATTACGCGCTTCGATGTCCTGGGCCTCGATGGCCGACTGATGGACAGCCATACAGGTAATGCCGGTCGGCTGGCTCGCATTCCTGTATCCGCCCTACCACAGGGCAACTACATCCTGCGCGTTGTTGAAGCTTCCGGAAAAGCCACCGCACTGCGCTTCAGCAAGAACTGATCAGGGCATACGCACCACGCTGGTCGTGGTCGTTCTCCCCGACGGGCCGGTGGCTACCAAGCGATAGGCACCGGGTCGAACGCTCGTCAGGTCTAGGTCGAAACCGAACTTGCCGGCACCCAGATCGGCCTGCGTAATGGTCTGGAGCTCTTGTCCCACCGCATTGACCAAGCTGACCCGGTAGCGCCCAGGTAGCTCAACGTTGATCCACACACGGGAAACACCTTCCGACGGATTCGGGTACACATCCAACTGCCAAGGAGCTGCTACTGTGCTGGTGCGTATGGAAGCCGTAGGATCGAAGGGCACCGCTAAAGCTGCTGCGCTACCGATCGAAAGTTTGGCCATTTTCTCGAAGTAGGGCACATCGAAGTGTTGTACGCGGTCGTTCACGGTATGGTAATACGGATTGCCATCACCGGAGAATTCCTCGATCATCAGCACCGCACCGTACCCAGCGGACCAGAACGAGGCGTGATCGCTGTATGTGGCACCGGGTGTGGTAAGCAGGAGGTCAATGTCGATGTCGTAACGGTCCAGCACCGCGAACACTGTATCGGCGATCGCCATGGAGTTGGCCACCTGCCGGGCATGAACACGGGCTTTCCTATCGGCATTGCCGTCGTAAGCGATCGCATCCATGTTCACCACACCAACGATGTTCTCGTCATTCCCGGCCATCGAGTTCGCATAGTAGATGCTACCGATCTTCCCCTGTTCCTCCTGGTCCCACAAGGCGAAGACGATGGTTCGCTCGAACGGGATGTCGCGTAGGATCCGTGCGGCTTCCAACACAGCGGCACAGCCACTGCCATCATCATCCGCAGCGGGCGCGGTGAACATGCCCGGTGGCATGGCATCGTAATGCGCGCAAAGGATCACGATCTCATCCGGGTACACCTCACCGGTCTTGGTCACCAAGATGTTCCTGCCCGTGGCATTGAAGGCTTGTGCGACCGTGCTATAACCCAAGGCCGCGAATTTCTGCTCGTAGTAGAGCTGTGCCAATGCATTATCCGCATGATCCGAATGGCGACTGGTGATCGTGACAGGGCCGTTGCCCAGGTCCACCGCCACCTCTCCGGACATCTGCTCCACATAGAGCAACATCGAATCGATGTCCACCGCGTTGATGATGCCGCCGATGATCTCGTGCTGCGCATTCACGACCGTGGCAAAGCACAGCCCAAGGATCGCCTGTTGTATCCGCATGGTTCGTTCGTTTCAAGATCGGATCACCGCACCACCACCACGCGCTCCATGAATTTTCGCTGGGCGGTGTCCACCACCACCATGTATGTACCAGAACCCTGGGGCAGCTGAACGGTCCAGCGTGGTCCGCGCCCACTCTGTTGTTCAGCGATCAAACTACCACGCACATCGTACACCCGAATGGAGGTGACACGCTCGGTGATACCATCGATCCGCAGCAAGCCATCGCTAACCGGGTTGGGGAAGATGCGCACACCCAGCTCCTGCAGGTTGTCTATACCCGTGGAAAGGTCAGTGATCACATGTTCTTTCACCATGATCGGCGAACCGTCCTCCGCATTGTACATGGTGCGGAACTGATCGATCTCCGGGGTGTTGTAGGCGAACATCTCCTCCATCCAACGTGGTGGTGCGCTTTGGTACCACACACGGCTGCGCACGGTGATGTTGCCGGTATATCCATTCATCGGCACATGGTAATGCACCTTGTCCGTTCCGCTGCCTTCCACACCACTGCCCGTACGATTGAAGTCCACATCCGATGCCGGCACACCAACGATCAACATGGTATCGTAACTGGCGTGGCTGGTGGTGAAACCCAACGGCGCAAGGCGATTGTCCTTCAACGATTCCTTGGCGCGTTCCAACACGGTGGTCTTATTGCCGTTCACATCGGCCATCACCATTTCGTAGATCTGCGCCTGGTCTTGGCTCCGGATCACATCATGGTGCGGTTCCCAGTCCGCGTCGTGGCCGATCACTTCATAGTTCGCATCCCAACCACCACTACGGAAGAGCACGTTGCCTGTCGCATCTTCCACCACCAGTTCCACGAACGCTCGGCGCGCCGGGTAACCACTGGGGAATTTGTGTCCGGCGAGGTTCGTCAACGTTACATCGATGAAAGCCGTATCAGCCGTGCGCTCGAGCACTTCGTTGTGCAACAACAGGGTCTGGTTCTGCAACAACCGGGTGGTGCGTGCAATGGTGCTATCGAAGTGTGTTGCGTTGGCGGCCAACAACAGGTCCTGCCGGTTGTTCTTCAGCAGGTTCAGCATGAACGTGTTCCCGCCAACGAGATCGTGCTTGCCATACGGGCTGCGCAGATACTCTTCGGCGGCAAGGAAGTCGTACAACGCCGATATCACCATCGGATCATTGATCCGTGGCATGTGGCAACCCTGACAGGTAACACCGCCTTCAGGATCGATATCCGGATTGAACACCGAGTTGAGCCACTCATGGTAAGTGGCCTGTTCCACGAAGTGGTCACCCGTCGCATTGCCGTCCAAGTCGGCCGTCTCTGTCACCAGGGTGTGACAACCAGCACACACGGTGGCCTTGGTGATGTGCTCACCATACTCCGGCATATAACCCACGAACGATTCCATTGGCGCTCCGAAGAGATTCTTCACGTTGTAAGGGCCATAGGCCACATTGTTCGTGTCGAATTTCAAGGCACCGGAGAACAGCAGCCCGGCACTATCAGCACTCTGCATGTGGCACGACAGACAGGAAACACCATCCATCGCCACCGGATCCTGGATCATCTCCGCGATGCCGAAATGCCCTCCTCCGGTCAGGAATTTATCATAGCGGCCCATGGGGGCGTGGCACGAAGTACACTTGTCCTCCAACGCAGCCTGGTGCGCTGGGTTCACAGCCACTTCATGGCTCACCTTGGCGCGCCAGAACGGGTCCTTGGCGGAATTGGCCATCATGGTGGATCGCCACGAATCCACGGGGTTCACATCAACGCCATCCGCCGTATGGTTCGCCAACACCGGTGGTACATCATCCAACCCGTGGCATCCGTTGCAGGCACCACTTCCCACGAAATAGGTATTGCCATCGATCGGCAGGTCCAAGCCACCACGGTAGGCTTCTAGCTCTGCTTTGGAGTGGAAGTTGGCGTGTGCCTTCGGTAGCTCATCGCTCGTCCAGGCAACGAAAAGGGTCACCGTTCCGATGATCCCTGCTATGATGGCGGCGCGTGCGGGTAAGGTTGGCTTCATGCGTTTGGTTCCAGTGGGTGCAAAATAAGAAGCCTCCGGGTGCCGAAGGGGGCACACCGGAGGCCATCATTGTAGTCGTATTACGCTCCGCGCTGTGCGCTCTTGCGCATGGTGGCGGCTTTTGGCTTGGAAGCGGCTTTCGGTGCGGCGGCAGCTTTCTTCACTGGTTCTGCCTTGGCTTTCTTGTCGCCCTCCTTCGGAGCCTTCGCTTTAGCGGTCTTTTCCACCGGCGCTTCCTCCTTCACTTCTTCCTTCTTCTCGAATTCACCGGACTTCAGCAATTGCTGGTACCAGCTGAAGAGTTTGCGCACATCGCTGGCGTAGATCCGCTCGCGGTCGTGGTTCGGCAAGGCTTCACCCAATTTGGCGAAGAGCTTTTCCTCGCTCTCCTTAGGATCCAGGCTTTCCTTGCCCTTTTCCACGGCATGGAGCTTTTCAAGCACCTCTTTCAATGGCACATCGTCACCCGTGGTGAACATGCTGATCTCCTCCAGGGAGCTCACCTTGGCGCTCGAAGGCACCGGAATGCGTTTGCCATCCAGCAGCGATTCGGCGATCACCGCTTGGCGGCCTTGTGCTACAACGCGGAACAGACCGGACTTGCCGGCTACGGAAATGATCTTGCTGAGGTCCATTCGAAATGCTTGATGTGCCAAAACTAGTGCGTTGACGCGTACTCAAGTCTTCTGCTTTTTCTTTCTCGCTGCCGGGAACAGGATATTGTTCAGGATCAGCCGGTAGCCAGAGGAGTTCGGGTGCAAGCTCAGGTCCGTGGGCGGATCACCCACCATGTGCTGGTAATCTTCCGGGTCATGGCCTCCATAGAAGGTCCATTGCCCCAGACCGAATTCCCCGTGGATGTATTTCACGGTGCCTTGGGCTTTGTTCTCGCCCATAACCAGCACGCCGGGTTTCACCAAACTCTTGCGGAAGGCCGTGGTCTGGCCCATGAAGCCGCGGATCACCTGCTCGTGGCTCTGGCACAGCATGGTGGGCACGATATCCCACTTCGCGCTGAAGTCGAACAGGGTGAAGAAATCGCGTGTTTGCCCGATGGAGCCATGGATGTCCGTAGCATCGATGTTACTGAACTCGTAGATCATCGGATCGGTCACCAAGCGGAAATCCTTGAAGGCGAAGGTGCGGCCGAAGTCGATCTTTTCCTGGGCCTGCGGATCGATGGGATCATGATCGAACTCCGGGGTACAGATATCAACGCCCTCTGCGGCCAGCGCTATGTCGTAGGAATCGGTACCCGAACACATGGTGAAGAGGTAACCGCCGCCGGATACATAGTCGCGGATCTTCGTGGCCACGGCTAATTTCATCTGGCTCACTTTCGCGAAACCGAGCGAAGCCGCCATGGCCTCACTCTCCCGCACTTGTGCCTGGTACCATGGTGCAGAGCGGTACATGCGGTAGAACTTGCCGTACTGTCCGGTGAAATCCTCGTGGTGCAGGTGCAGCCAATCGTACTTCGGCAGGTTCCCGGCGATGATCTGGGGATCGTAGATGCGTTCGTATGGGATCTCGGCATAGGTCATCACCAAGGCCACGGCATCATCCCACGGCTGGAAACTCTCGGGGGCATACACGGCGATCTTCGGCGCCTTCTCCAGCTTCACCACTTCCATGTTCGCCTCCGGATCGGCTATTTCGGCTAGGATGGCGTTGGCCTGCCCATCGGCGATCACCTGGTAGGTCACACCACGGATGGTACACTCCTGCTCCACCTCCTTGTAATGGTCGATCAAGAAGCTACCGCCGCGATAGTTCAGCAACCATTCGATGGAAGCATCACGACCCAAGGTCCAGTACGCAATGCCGTAGGCCTTCAGGTGGTTCCGTTGCGAACCATCCATGGGGATCAACAATTTGGTGGCCGAAGCAGGCGCCACTAACGCCAGCAGCAACAAGGCAAGTAGTGCCGTGCGCAAACTAGAACGGAGCGGAATTATCGTCGAAGCTGGTATCATCGTTCATCCGGCTGGGCCGTGTGATGGTTCGGAACGGATTCGGGTCGAACCCATCCGATCCCGTGCCATCACCGCCAAAGTTACCCGAGATGCTCTCCAGATCGGCGAACTTGGCCAATTCGGGGATGAAACGCAGCCTTACCGTATCCACGGCGCCATTCCGGTGCTTGGCCACGATCACCTCACCGATACCCAAGGTGCTGCCGTGCTCATCCTCATGGATCTTGTAGTACTCCGGTCGGTACAGGAAGCAGACGATATCCGCATCTTGCTCAATGGCACCCGATTCCCGCAAGTCGCTCAGCATGGGTCGCTTGTCGCCACCACGGGTCTCCACCGCACGGCTCAGCTGCGAAAGCGCGATGATCGGAATGTCCAGTTCCTTGGCGATGCTCTTTATGGAGCGCGAAATGCTACTGATCTCCTGTTCGCGGTTACCGCCTTTGCTATCACCTCCGGCCGTCATCAGCTGCAGATAGTCGATGATGATCAGGTCCACGTTGTGCTGGCTCTTCAACCGCCGTGCTTTCGCGCGTAGTTCGAAGATGTTCAGGCCAGGCGTATCGTCAATGAAGATCGGCGCATTGGTCAGCCGTGCGATGTGCTGGTGCAGAATGGTGAATTCCGCATCGGACAGATCCCCTTTGCGAAGCTTCTCCGAACTGATCCCCGCTTCACTGGCGATCAAACGCGTTACCAGCTGGGTGCTGCTCATCTCCAAGCTGAACACGGCTACGGCACGCTTATGTTCCACGGCGATGTTCCGCGCCATGCTCAGTACGAAGGCCGTTTTACCCATGGCGGGTCGTGCAGCCACGATCACCATGTCGCTGCGCTGCCAGCCTGCGGTGAGCTTGTCCAATTGAATGAAACCCGTGGGGATACCGCTTACTCCACCGGTCTTCGATTTGGCGTTCTCGATCTGCTCGATGGCCCCTTGGATCAGGTCGCTCATCGGCTCGTAGTTCCGCTTCAGGTTGCCACTGGTGATGGCATAGAGGTCTTGTTCGGCCTTGTCCAGCAGATCGAACACATCGGCGGTATCGTCGTACGCATCGCGCGTCATCTCCGCGCTTATGCGGATCATCTCGCGCAGGATGTGCTTTTGACTGATGATGCGCGCGTGGTATTGCACGTTCGCACTGCTCGCCACTTTGTTGGTGAGCTGGCTGATGTAGAATGGCCCACCAACGATATCCAGTTCGCCCCGTTTCTTCAGCTCCTGGGTCACCGTAAGGATGTCGATCGGCTGGTCGTTGCGGAACAAGCCTAGGATCGTATCGAAGATCTTCTTGTGCGCTTCCACATAGAAGCTATCCGGCTGTAGGATGTCGATCGCCTCGTTCACCGCGTTGCGCTCCAACATCAGCGCGCCTAGCACGGCTTGCTCCAGATCGGTGGCTTGCGGAGGAAGCTTGCCGGCTTCGAGTGCGGTTTCCAGCAACGAAGCTGCTTGCCTGCGACCAGCAGTGCCGCGTGCGCGGTCCGTGGAGCGGGGATTGGAGAGGTCGGCCATGGGCTATGTCGAACGTAAGCGACCCGGTAGCTGCCCGGTGATCACCAGGCTTGTCGGCAACAGGATGCGAACGTGGATGGGCGGCAAAAGTAGATCCATACCCTTCGCACCGATCCGCCGATGTGAACAACTCGCAACCAGCCGATCAACATTACGATCGTGGACATCATCCCTACAACTCATACCTCCCTCATAGCCACTACCTTTGAAGAGCATGCGGTTTGTACAACTCGCTCCATTCGCAGCGTTGATCCTACTGACAGGTGTTTCCTGTAAGAAGGATAAGGATGGAACGCCACCCACAGTGCGCATCATCCTGCCGGTGGCTGGCTCCACCTTCGCCGTGCCCGATACCATCGCTGTGCGCGTGCACGTAGATGATGATAGGCAGGTAGAAGGCCTCACGGTCGAATTGTTGAACGGAGCAAACAGTGTCGTGGCCAGTGGTGGCACCCGCAGTATCGCTAGCCCTGGTGGCACGTTCGACTTCAGCATCATCCTGACGGACGAGCGCCTCCCCGCCGATCGTTATACGTTGGTGGCCCGTGCCACGGATGGCTCCAATGATGCACGCGGCTTCCTCGAGGTGAATATCCTCGAAGCCCCCTTACGTCTCCGTTCACTCTTCCTGGCACCGCCCTTCAGCACCAGCAGCAGCACCATTTCACGGATAGACAGTGTAGGGCAGCTCTCCAGCTTAACCACGGTACAGGACTTCAACGGGATCGCGGTGGATAGCTACTGGCAACATGTGTTCGTGGCAGGCTCGCGCTACGCACCGTTCCAAGCCATACCCATGTCCGCTTCGGCTATCCCATGGCAGGTGCAATCGGTCTGGAATGACAACCCCGAGCAATTCACCGCCGTTACGGTAGACCCAACGGATGAACACGTGTACTTCGCAACTCGCGATGGCTTCATTCGAGGCTTCACCGGGCAGGGCACCGCACGTTTCAACGCACAAACACTACCTGACCACCGCTGCGAAGCCATCGTGGTCATGCAGAACGAAGTAGCCACCTGGCAGCGAGCCGTGGTAGGAGGTGCTTCGCGCATCGTGACCTACACCCAAGCGGGAACGGTCTATGAGCAACAACCCGTGCAGCACGAACGCGTTGCCTTGTTCCACCAACAAGGTACCAGCTTGTTGCACTTCGCGAACGCCAATGGCGAGGGCCTCATCGAAGTCCTCAACATCACCGCCGGTGGCTCGCCGGATATCCGCAGTTTCCCGGGTGAAGCCATTCGCGCCGTGGTGCGGTTGGATAACAACACCTATATCGTAGCTCTTAGCAACAGGATCATTCGTTTCAACCGACCGGCACAAACGGTAACACAACTAGCCACCAGCATAGAAGCCAACGCCATGGCCTACGAGGCCGCAACGGGCTCTCTCTACCTCGGTGTAGGGAACGACCTGGTGACCATGGACCCCAGCAACGGTGCCATCGTAAGCACCATGGACATCGGCTCACCGATCGCGCACATCCATGCGCTGCTGAACCGGTGACTTACCGCTTCTTGCCCTCTGGCTTGGCTTTCAAGACCACGCCCATGTCGCAGAATTTCTTGATCCGCCGCTCCACCAGCTTATCGGGCGCGGTCTTCACCAGCTTGTCCAATTGCTTGATCACTTCGGCCTTCACCAAACGCCCCGCTTCCACCGGATCGGCATGCGCACCACCAACTGGTTCTTGAATGATGCCATCGATCAGCTTGTTGGCCAACATATCCTGTGCGGTCAACTTCAGCGCCTTCGCAGCCTGCTCCTTGTAGTCCCAGCTACGCCAAAGGATGGAAGAGCACGATTCCGGCGAGATCACACTGTACCAGGTATTCTCCAACATCAGCACCTTATCGCCGATACCGATCCCCAGCGCGCCACCTGAAGCGCCTTCACCGATGATGATGCAGATCACCGGCACCTCCAATTTCATCATCTCGAACAGGTTGCGCGCAATGGCTTCACCCTGCCCACGTTCCTCTGCCTCCAAGCCCGGGAAAGCACCTGGTGTATCGATCAACGTAACGATCGGCTTGTTGAACTTCTCCGCGAGTTTCATCAGGCGCAACGCTTTGCGATAGCCCTCAGGATTGGGCATACCGAAGTTGCGGTACTGGCGCATCTTGGTGTTGATGCCCTTCTGCTGCCCGATGAACATCACCGTGCGACCATTGATCTGGCCGAAGCCACCTACCATGGCCTTATCGTCCTTCACGGTACGGTCGCCATGCAACTCCAGGAACGTGTTGTCGGACAAGAGTTCGATGTACTTCAACGTGTAGGGCCGATCCGGGTGGCGGCTCACCTGCACACGTTCCCAGGGTGAAAGCCCAGCGTAGATGGACTTACGAGTCTCGGCCAATTTATTCTCCAGGTCCTTCAAGGTGGATCGTACATCCACAGAACCTTGAGTGGCCACCTCCTTCAACTTCTCGATCTGCTCGATCACGTTCTGTATCGGCTTCTCGAATTCCAGGAAAGTCTGCATGGTATATGCCGTAGCCTCGACGAGGGTGCTTGGTTCGCGTTGGAAAGGGCGAAGGTAGAAGGATCGGCGATCGTGCCGTCATCGGCGGTCAGGTACCTTCGCAACGATGATCCTGTTCCCGCACGCCAAGATAAACCTGGGCCTCAATGTGTTGGCACGTCGCCCCGATGGCTATCATGACATCGAGAGCATCATGGTCCCCATTCCATTGCACGATGTGCTGGAGGCCGTGATAGCTCCCGAGCTCGGCACCAACGGCTTGGCATACACCCGCAGCGGGCTTGCCATACCTGGCGCGGTAGAACATGATCTCTGCTACAAAGCGGTGCGCGCACTTCAAGCCAAGCAAGAACTACCCGGTTTGCGGTTGCACCTGCACAAAGTGGTACCCATGGGTGCCGGTCTTGGTGGCGGGTCGAGCGATGGGGCGCACACCTTGCTACTTGTAAACACGTTGTGCCAGCTCGGGCTTCCTCCCAGAACACTGGCTGGGCTCGCGTTGGAATTGGGCAGCGATTGTCCCTTCTTCCTACAAAGCAATGCCTGCGCGGTACGTGGTCGTGGGGAAGTCATGCAGGAGTTGGACCTTGACCTGAAGGGGCTGTGGCTCATCCTCACCAATCCGGGTCTGCACGTAAGCACAGCGGAAGTCTACCGGAACACCATACCAACAGGAACACCCTGGGCACTGGAAGAACGAGCGCAGCTCAACACGATCAGCGATTGGCATTCCACCTTACCGAACACCATGGAACCCTACGTGCTGAAGACCTATCCTGCGGTGGGTCAACTCAAGAAGGCCATGCTGGACTCGGGCGCTACCTACGCCGCTATGAGCGGGAGCGGATCCAGTGTATTCGGCCTCTTCGCCAGTGAACCGGATCTGCCAGTGTTCCCCGCAGGCACCAATGTGTGGAAGCTGCGGTTGTGATCACTTGCGCTGTTTTTCCAGAAAGGCCCGCAGTTCTTGGTGATCCATGGGTTTCGCAGCAATGCGCCCGTTCCGATCAACCACGATGATGCTAGGTGTAGCCTTCACATTGTAGGCCTTCGCAGCCGGTTCGCCCCAACCGATCAACGAGGTGTAGCATGGCCAATTGATCCCTTCTTCTGCAATGGTGGCACGGAATTCCTCCTCGGTCGCATCCAGCGCGATACCGATGATCTTGAACGAGGAAGGCTTCTTGTCCAGGACCAATTGACGCAAACCCGGCATTTGTGAATGGCAATGGTCGCAGGTGCTCGAATAGAAGAAGAGCGCCGTGTAGTCCTGCTTGGTCCAAAGTGAGGAGAGCGCAGTAGAGTCCTTAACACCAGGAGTGGCTAGACCAACGTTCGGTGCCGCCGCACCGATCACCATACGCAACTGCGCAGCGGCAATGGCGACAAGTTCTGCTTCCGGGGTACAACGGGAACCAGGCCCCACTACATATTGATCCACCAGATATTGCGCTACCTCATCCGGGCCATACGTGGCGAAGATGTCCACCAATTGGTAACGCATATAGCGCCAGCAGCTCGTATCTCCCTGGGCAGCAGCAAGCAAGGTATCACAAGCGCGGTGGAAGGCGAGCTCATTGGTGAAGGGGGTGTTCTGTAGGTACAGCACAGTGGCCTTGGCATACGCCGCCGATCGCAGTGCCCAAGGATCAGAGAAGTCGAAGGTCTGGTGTACAGCGGCGGGTCCTTTCATGATCGCCTCATCCAACACTCGGTCCAACTTCACGGCGCGCGCGAACTGGCCTTCGGGTGCTACGGAACTCAAACTGTCCAACGCATGCCGCATGGTGTTACGAACCCGTTGCTCTTGACGGTTCAACCGGCCGAGCAAGGCCGTATCAAGGGGTGATGCATCGCCCCGTTGGTTCTTGATGAGCTGGATCTCTTCTTGACCACTCCGGCTAATCAGTTTGTACGCCCACATCCGTTGATTCTCGCCGGAGCGGAGCACGCTCAGATTGCGCTGCAGCGGGGTTCCGTTGAAGGCGATCTCGACCACTGAGTCCCTGGGGTCGAGCACGATGTCGATCCGGTCATCACCATTGATACCGAGTTGATAGAATCCTGGAGGATATGACCGGTATGGGAACCGGAAAACACCGTCGTTCGCAATGACGGTGGAGTCGATAAGCGGGTGTTCGGATCCGGTGGTTCCGTAGAGCATCACGGAGGTAGCGGGCAAGGGCCGTTCGAACACACCATGGATCTCTTGAGCCTGTGCGAAAAACGGCCAGCAGGCAAGAAAAAGAAAGAAGGATCGAAGGTGTGGCATGAGTGATTGGGTGCAAAGATCCTGCCGCGGCGGGTATGGGCAAAAAAAGAACCCCGCTACTTGCGTAACGGGGTTCAGATCGGCGACGACATACTCTCCCAGGATTTTGTCCTAGTACCATCTGCGCTGGTGAGCTTAACTTCTCTGTTCGGAATGGGAAGAGGTGGACCTCACCGCAATAGTCACCTAAAGCTTTGAATAAGCTTAGACGTGTTGTTGGACAGAACAAGAACAGCCGAGGATCGTTCCATAGAGCGATCTGTACGGATCGAAAGTTGCCGGGCAATTAGTATCACTCGGCATTGCCATTGCTGACTTTACACCTGTGACCTATCAACGTAGTAATCTTCTACGGCCCTTAGAAGAAGTCTCATCTTGAGGTGGGCTTCGTGCTTAGATGCTTTCAGCACTTATCCCGTCCGAACATAGCTACCCAGCGGTGCCCCTGGCGGGACAACTGGTACACTAGCGGTTCGTCCACCACGGTCCTCTCGTACTAATGGTAGCTCCCCTCAAACT
>JAEYWT010000220.1 GCA_023428865.1 Bacteroidota bacterium
GCACCATGTTGCTGTTCACCGTGGGTATGGGTTGCGGTGGGTTCGCGTAGATCCGGTTCATCGCATTGCCGCTGCCACCGAAGTTGCGGAACACCCCACAGCTATAGTCGCTCACATTGGCAGGGTCGTCCTGAAGTTTCACCCGTGGGCATGAAGCGAGCACAGGGTCGATCTTGAACAGGCACGCTGCACCGAACGGAAGGTTCACACCCGCTACACGGCTCCGCACACGCACGTTCAACAACATGTTCACCGGCAGATGCGGCGTGCCAGCACCATTGAACCAGCCATTCACCTTGAAGTGGCATGCACGTGTGGCTCCGGAGCCAAAGCCATCACTGGTGGCGTGGTTCCGGAAGCGCCGGAAGCTGTAGGCACCATTGGGGTCAAAGAACCAGAACTCGTAACCACTGGTGGCGTTGGATACACCGAACTGCTCGCTCACCAATGGGTTCGCGACCGCAACGATGAATTTGTTGGCGACCCAATCCAGCTTGTCGCAACTGCTGAAGATCAACTTGTCATCGCCCACCGGCACACAGAAACCACCGTTCTCATAAGTGCTCGCAAGGGCACTCTGCGCGCCGGTGTTGTAGTTGCCGAAGTTGTCGATGATGCGACGACCGTTTGCGCCGCTTTCGCGCAACTGATACCCGCCGGTGATGCCACCACTAACGAATCCATCACCGCCTTCATCCATCACCCGCAGGCGATAACACCCGACAGGCAGGCAACAGTCCTCCGTCACCGGAGTGGTGATGCCATCGACGGGGATGCTCATCTGGCACACCACCTCATTGGTGCCTTGTGCAAGGATCTCCCACGACACCTCACTGCTCAACGCGTCGGCCCGCACCTCCATCGTGAGGTTCTCCGTACAGGTGCTGCTGGGCACGCAGATACAGGTGCTATTCAGTGATCCCTCCATGAACCCTGCTCCCGGATCGGCGTCGCATGCCGAACCCACCTGACCCGCTTGGCTAGGGCAGGTATCGTTGCAATCCGCAATGCCGTCACCATCCGTATCGGTATCAGCTATGCCACAGCCACATGCACCAGCGATCGTCTTCAATGGATCGTTCGGGCAGCCATCTTCCACGTCGCAGGCGCCATCGCCGTCCGTGTCCTGCAAAGTGCCCACGCATTGGCAACCCGGATCGACCACATCGTTGATCGTGCATACATCGTTGTCGTTGCAGGGAGCGCCCGGCACTAAGCCGCTGTTGCACACGAACGGCAGGGTGCTCTCGCCATCCGCCACGGTGAACTCACGGAATACCGTCACGCCCGTCGCGCTGCGTGTGTAAGGGTCGCTTCCCCCGGCAGCGCCCAGGGCCAAGGGCACCCAATCAGTGCCGTTGTAGCCGTGCAGGCCGCTGTTCGCCCGGCCGAAGTTTGCGCCTTCATCCGCTGCATTCCATTGCACTTGCACCGTGGCCTGGTTGCCTCCCGCGATCTGCTCGGTGATCACCCAGGTATGCTCCACTTGTTCGTTCACCACCAAACCACCTGTGGGGGTTCCCGGTGTACTGTGATCGCTATATACGTCGTTCTGCACACGCGCACCAAAACGCTCGGCGGGGCCGCTGGTATGGCTCAACGTCACCGGCAGGTAACTCGCACCCGTACCGATGGGGAAGGAATAACCCGACCCGCCTACGGGCAGGTTGCGGCGGAAGGACCCTGAACCGTTCGTGACGATATGGTTGGTGGCATTGCCTCCCACAAGCCCCGCGAGCGTGGTGCTGCTCAGCACAAGATCGTTGTTGCCAAGCGATATCCTACCGTTGGCAAGGGTGAGCGTCCCTGTCACGGTTTGCGTTCCACCAAGCACAAGGCCATTGGCATTGTTCAGCACGAGGCTGGTGATGCTGCCAGTGCCGGTGAGCGTTTGAGGGCCAGTGCCACCGAACCGCAGGCTGGCCACCGCAATACTGCCATTGTTCGTGATGGATGCACCGGTGAAGTCCGACATGCTGCCGATCAAGCTTCCTCCCGCAGCGATAGTATAGGTCCCAGAGTTGCTGCCCGCAGCGAAGTGGTTGAAGGTGGCACCACCGGCGACGGTCAGGCTACCATTGTGGTTGAACACCGTGCTCTGGTTCACCTGACCAGCGTTCAGGTTGAAGGCACCCGCATTGTTGAACGGAACACAGCAACCGATGCCCTTGAGCGCGCTGTTGTTGATGTTGATGATGCCGGTGGCGGAGTTGTTCCAGGCCTGACCTCCAGCACCGTTGTTGGTGAACTGGCCGTTCGAAGTGCCGTTCACATGCAGTGTGCCCGTGTTGTTGAAGGTGGCGTTCGCGGAGTTCAGGTTCAGGTTGCCGTTGGTGACGGTAAGCGCACCGTTGTTCGTGAACTGTGCATTGACCGAGGCGTGGAAGATGGTGACCGCTCCAAGTACCGCGATGCTGCCATTGTTCGTGAGGTCCCTTACCTCATCCAGGTAGCCATTGATGGTCATCGTTCCGCTGTTCACCAGCGGGCTAGGCGCGCGCACATACGTGTTGCTGGTGAGCGTGCCCCCCGCCTGTATGCTGAGCGGCGCGAAAATGGCCGAACTACCGGCAGGTCCGTTCAGGGCGATGAGGCCACCCGAACCCACTACGACCGCTCCGCAACAACCCATACCCCCACAAGCAGACTGCATTGTATACGTGCCAAGTATCGTGGCATCGACCGCTGCAGCGCCATCGTTGAACGTATGACAGCCCGCCTGGCTGGTAAGCTGGGCACCTGCCTCAACAATGAGGTCGTCCATGGCAATGGAGCCCACCGCATCGGTGAGCGTAACGGTGTGTGCCGTACGCACGATGATCGCCGTGCTGGTGCTGGCGGTGGGATAGGTGGTGGCGGCCACCCAACCCAACCCATCGTGACGTTGCCACGTACTAGGGGCATGCCAATTCCCTGAAGTGATGCTACGGTAGTTGTCTAACTGCTGAGCTGCAGCCGAGGTCGAAAGGATCACACTGATCAGCACTAGGCCGACGAGGGAGCGTATCTTCCGCTGTGATCTCTTGGTGTTCTGTTCCATGGTGTTGAGGTGGTTTGGTCGATCGTCTTCGGTCCGTGGACCAAAAAGCGGTTGGTGATCGAGTAGCTTACAATACTGGGAAGCCATGCATCCGGGCCCTATCGCACGAAGTGCAGCACCGACCGTTCTGTACCGTAGTGCACGCAGAGGTGGTAGTTACCCGGGGCAAGCGCATCCAATTCCGATAGCGCCATGGTGTGCGCTCCTGGCTGTAGAACACCAGCCTTCAACGGACCTATCACCGACCGACCGACGGCATCGATGGCATATACCTCCACCATCGTTGCAGTGGCCAAGGTGAAACGCAATTCCGTACGCGCATCCACTGGCATGGGCACCAAAGCAAGACCTTGAGAAGATCCATCGCGTTCGGTGACACTAACGTTCAACACCATGTACGGTGGAGAGACAACAGCGCATCCGTTGGACGGATCGGTGACCACCACCGTGTAGCTTCCGTTCTGTGTGATGGTCAATTCTTCGGTGGTCGCTCCCGGGATGGGTTCATCGTCCACGTACCATTGGATATCACCCAACGCAAAGGCATAGAGCATATCCTCGAATTGTTCGATCAATGGGATGGGCGGCGCCAGGTATGCGCTCACCACCACGGTGTCGCGATCGGTGCAGCCTTGTGCATCGGTGATGTGGACGCGGTAACTTCCTGCGGTGTTCACTGTGATGGTCTGCGTGGTGCCCACGGCGGTGGTGGCGCGAAACCATTGGTAGGTGGCGCCTTCGCTGCCTGCATCCAACTCCACGCTCTCGCCCGGGCAGAAACCCCGATCCGCACCGGCATCGGCGAACAGGCCCGCGCTCGGGTCCGGTGTCAGCTTCACCATCACCATATCGTTGGCATTCGCACGACCGTAGAGCAGCACGCGCCCGTTCTCCAGCGGAAGGCCACCACGTACCCCCATGTCGGCAATGAGCTGTGGTACGGTGTATATGCCGTTGGTGCCGAAGGTGGGCACCACTTGTCCTTGGGCATCGCGTTTCACGATGTAGGAGATCTGGTTGTCGCGATTGCCGAACTGATAGGATGCACCATCGGACCCAACGAACAGTCCATAGGCGAATTCATTCCCTGCACCGGGATCAACCGCGCTGATGCCGCCGGTACCGTAGGTGCCGTCCAAGGTGCCATCCGCTGTAACGCGGAAGGTGACGTATCGGAACTCCGGGTTCTGCGCGGTGCATCCCACAAGGATGCTTCCATCGGCCAGCAACTCCCCGCGATGTTGTGGACCACCTTCGTAGATGCGGATACCGGGCAAAGCATATCCACCATTCCCAAAGCCACTGAACAAATTCCCGTTCATGTCGAAGCGTACCAGCAGCATTTCGCGCGGCTGTCCGAACACAGGCGCCACACTACCGATCACCAACACACTACTATCGGCCAGCAACAAGGCGTCGTGTACCGTGGGCTGGTAGGGTTCACCACCCAGGTTGGTCCACGTCTTGCCATCACCGCTGTAGCTCGCATCCAACGAGCCGTTCTCCAGAAAGCGCATCAACCCAAGACCGAAGAACCCACCGTTGATGTTGGCACCGGAGGTACCCGCCGCATAGAAACGACCTCCGTTCAGCGGGATGATCGCACTGTGGAGGCCACTGCTCAACGCATCGAATCGGTCCGTGCGCCAACCCGTACCGTTCATGGTGAGGTCCGCAGTGCCGTCGGCATTGAAGCGATACACCGCGCCCACCTGCTGGCTGAGCGAATTGTCCGGCGCGTTCTGCCCACAAGCGAGTATCTTGCCGTTGGGTAGCACCACCATGTCGCGCAAGATGCTGCGCCCATCGAAGATGTGACCGATGCTGCCTGCATTGCCGAAGCTGGCATCGAGCTTGCCACATACGGTATCCATCTTCACCAGGGAGATGTGCATGCAATTGCACTTGATGTCATAGCCGCCACCCGCCAACAACACCTGTCCATCTGGAAGCCAGGTATGGTTAGTGGCTATGTCCTCTCCGCCCAGGATGTTCAACGACGCGGCACCGAGGTTGGCACCGAACATCGGCGCGGGCGATAGCGCTTGGCCATTTGATCGATCCGCGAACAACAGCGCGGTACAGAGTACGATCGGGTAAGTGATCCTTCGCATGGTGATGGTGGGGTTGGAATATGTGCTACAAACCTTCCGCTAAGCCTCCACCACCACAATACCGGGAAACCATGATATCGTAGGTCACGGTCGCCTCAGAGCCGATGCACCCGAGCGGAGCCTACCATCCGACCGTACCGGTCCACCACGGAACACGTGTAGGTGCCCGGCGCCAGTGCTGAAAGATCCATCCCCGTGGGCTGCGACCCCTCGGCCAAGGTCGTTCGGTACACCATTCTCCCGTGCACATCCTTCACCACTACAACGAGCGGCCCTACTTCCGATCGCATCTGCAATGCATGCAATTCCACCAAGCCTTTGGTGGGGTTAGGCCATGCGATGACCGTGTTATCCTCCTCCGTACATGCCGCCGCCACCATGGTCTGGAACAGCTCCTGCATACCATCATGATCCACTTGGCGCAGGCGGTAGTAGCGCGCATTGGTGAAGAACGCATCATCATCACGCCAGGCATATTCGACCCGGTGCTGGCTATGACCTGCGGCAGGTATTTCACCCACGGCATGCCAAGTGAACGCATCGGCACTGCGCTCCACGATGAAATGGCTGCTGTTGCGCTCACTGGCCGTAGCCCAATGCAACACCGCTCGGCCTTGTTCACAGATCGCATCGCAGTACAGGAGCTTTACCGGCAACACCACCGGGCATGGCTGTTGCCAGATACAGAATGCATTCCATGTGCGCAGCGAAGCGTTGTAGAGCCACACGCGACCGTTGGCATAACTGAACCGGTACTGACTGGCCGTTACCGCAGTGGAGGGCAACTGGCTCATGCCCGTGAAAACCCCATCGCTCCGCCGGAACAGCAGCACGCGTTTCGCTGAATAGTCCAGCAGACCGATCTCGTAGCCGGCCTGGCCCGTGTAGATCAGGGCGTTCGAATTCACCGACGAAAGTGATGTACCCGTGAGAGGAATGGTAGCCGCAAGCGCAGCCGTAGTGCGGTCGTACACATAGAGGCTCGACGCATTGTAGAACAACACCGTGTTGGTGTTCCAGTCATAGGCTCCTACCGCCTGAGCGGCGGGTTGGTTGGGCCCGGTGAACAAGATGTAAGGCGCGCCGGTCGTCGTGGCCTGGCAGCTACCATCCACTGGCACCGTATACCAGCCTCCGCTGGAAGAGAGGTTGCACTCCACTTGCCCGGTGTTCGGTTCCACCAAGCGCCACGCATATCCACGCCGGTAGTCGTTTGGAAGGTACTCGCTCCTCCAGTGGCATTCCACGTTTCCAAGGTGAAGGTGGCGTTGCCGGAACGCAGCGAATGATACCTGCTGCACACAGGGTTCCACACCACCGATGATGCATTCGTTACCGTGGCCGCCACGAATTCCAGCGAATCGGCCAACAGGGTCGCTGTGGCGGCAGGGGTCAATTGGCCACATAGCGGCGATATACCCACCCATACAGCCACCGCCACGCCTATGGCATGCCGAATGCGCGCGGTAATAGGGGCTTGCATGGCCCCACAAAACACCCCCGTTCAGCCGCGCCGCACAATCATGGAAAACCATGAAAATGTACTACCCCAACTCGATACGACCCTCGTTCAACTCCACCGATACCAGATCGAACCGATACACGTAGCTGCGCTCCGGTGCATCGGGGAAGAGCCGGTTGACCCAGCTGGTGCGCGCACAACTCCACGGCACGCTCTTGCGCCAACTCCACAACCAATCGGCCTGGAACTCGATGGTGCCGCGGTCCTCGATGCGCTGCAGCGGACGCAACAAGAGGTTGCCGAAGAGTATGCGCTCGATCTCGGCCACCTGCGCTTCGTAGGCCATGTCGATGATGATGTAAGCGAACTTGTCCGGACGCACCACTTCGGCAGCACGCAGTACCGGGCACAGCTGGGTGATGCGGTCCAGGGTATCGGCCCACTCGGCTTGTACGGCTGCGAACGAGAGCATGGTATGTGGCATGGGGAAACAGATGGGGTTGGGTAGGCAGAGCAGCATGTGTCGGTTTTTTCGTCGATCGGCGGACGATAATATAGTCATGGCGCGCTATTCACCATTACCACGGCACATTTTTTTGACCGGATGGATCGCAGGGGCTCAGTTGAACCACGGATACACACGGATGAACACGGATGGAAGGTCCATGCTCGCGCTTATCCGTGTGGATCAGTGTCCTTCTGTGGTGAAGCACGCCATACCACTACTCTTCGGGTGGGGCGCAAGTGAACCACCGATACACACGGATGAACACGGATGGAATGACCATGCTCCCGCTTTTCCGTGTGATGAGTGTGCATCTGTGGTGTAGCACTCCATACCACTGCTGTTCGCAGGGGGCTCAGTTGAATCACAGATACACACGGATGAACACTGATGGAAAGTCTATGCTCGCGTATTTCCTTGTGATCCGTGTGCATCCGTGGTGAAGCACTCCACACAACATCTGCGTTCGCGGGTCGCGTTCAACACGGAAAACGCCCCGGATCTCGCATCTTTCGGTCTCCCATGATGCACCGCACCCTTTTTCCACCCGTCGCGCGCGCCCTCTTCGCGGCACTGGCTCTGCTGCTCACCAGCTGCCAGAAGGAAGTGGAGATACCCGAGCCAGACCCCCTACCCGGCCCCGGCAACACCACCCCCGGCGGGCGCGACGATAACATGGCCCTGGGCAACCCCAGTAACGCCAGCACCAGCATCGTGGCCATCAACAACCACCTCATCATCCACCCACAATACACCGCCGGGTACGACAACAGCCGCGGCCAGTCGCGCTGGGTAAGCTGGCACCTCAACCTGGACTGGAAAGGAAGCGCCGCACGCTGCGATTGTTTCCTGCCCGACCCGCTGCTGCCCTCCAGCTATTTCATCGCCAACACCTTCCACTACAACGGCACCGGTTTCGATCGCGGCCACCTCTGCCCCAGTGATGATCGCGATGGCAGCACGGCAGATAACGCTGTTACCTTCTACATGACCAACATCGCCCCGCAGGCACCCACCATGAACCAAGATACCTGGTTCAACCTGGAATCCTTTGCACGCGACCTCGCCACCGACGGCAACGAACTCTACATCGTGGCCGGCGGCTACGGCGAAGGTGGTACCGGTTCACAAGGCGGCACCACCACCCACATCGCCAGCGGCGCCATCGCCGTGCCCGCGCGCTACTGGAAAGTGCTGCTCATCATCCCCGATGGCGATAACGACCTGGACCGCATCAGCACCGACGGCGCACGCCTGATCGCCGTGGACATGCCCAACGGCGGCACCGCCACCGCCCTGCCCTGGCACGCCTACCGCACCACCGTGGACGCCATTGAACAAAGCACCGGCCTGGACCTCTTCAGCAACCTGCCCTTCGACCTGCAAGAACAGTTGGAGAACGAAGTGGATGCGGGGGTGGTGTGGTGATCAACCCTCTGCCTCACCACCATAGTGCTGGTGACGCTTGTACCCCGCATCGGGGCGTTGCAGATAATGCTCCAAGTAGGTATCGAAACTGCTATTGCTCGGCAGCAGCAGATCCACCGCGATGAAACATTGTTCCCACGGCTGTAGCTCTGGCGCGGTGTAGGCCACGTAGGCGCTCAACAACATGCCATGGTCGATCAGGTTGGCCAAAGCCTTGTTCTCGAACATGGCCAGGTAACCCAACTTCTCGCCGTTCCAATAC
>JAEYWT010000251.1 GCA_023428865.1 Bacteroidota bacterium
ATCGAACGTAGTCTTCACCGGCATATCGAGGTTACTTCCTGCAGAACAGATCACGTCACTACCGGGCTCTACCCACTATAATTTTGCTGGCGGTGCTCAGGATGCCTTCGGAGCCAATCTGAACGGTAATGATCAATTGTCTTGGCGCACCTATTATGGTGGCACTGGTGATGAATATGCCTACTCCATAGTTACCGGGACTGGGAACGATCCCATCTTCGTACTGGGATATACTAATAGTACGAACATGCCGACCACCATAAAACCGGGTGCTCACAATGCGACTATGCAAGGTGGGACGGACATGTTCATTCTTCAGATAAGCAGTACTTTCGTTTTTAAATGGGCCACTTACTTCGGTGGACCTGGCAATGAAGAAGCTGGCTGGGATGCGTTAGCTGTCAATCCGGTCAATAATGACCTGTACGTGGTGGGTGGCACCCTTTCAACATCTGGGTTCCCTTTACAGCCGAATGGCGCGGCGTATTTTGACGGTTCATACGCATCGTTCCAGAGGGGATTTGTTACACGATTTGCGGGTCCTGCTCACAACCGAGTATGGTGTACATTCTTGGGGCAATCGCAGAAAGCTGTTTCTGTCGAGGTTTCCAATGCTACGAATTCCGTATTCGTTGCAGGCTATAATCTCGAGGGAACTCATCCATTGGTCAATGATCCATGGCGGTATTATCAGCCCACGCATAATTTGAATTTTGCCTTGGGCAATGAAGAACAAGATGCTTTCATGACTGGATTTACCCTACAAGGATGGATGGGATGGTCCACGTATTTTGGGGGGAATTCGATGTACATTGAAGACATCGGAACGTTGGTTTTTGATCCGGATGAAGGAGTGATCGCCACAGGGAGGCATTCAAAGGCTATGGATATTACGACCTACTTCCCGCTCCATGAACCTTCCGCACCGGGTTATTTCGATCCTACATGGAACGGTGTACCATCAGGACATAGTTCCGCGTCTTTCATTTCACTGTTCTGCTCTTGGGCTCCGAAGAGCATACCGATCGAAGAGAAGGCGGAAGCAGTGATCGGAACCCTAGGCCAAGGCATGTTTCAATTCACAGGTGGCCCAGTTGAAGGGAGTCTTCTGGTCTATGATACTTCGGGAAAGCTGGTCGACCAGTTGCTTGTGCGCCCCACTGGGATGGGTTCGGAGCCATTTGAGGTCAAAGGGCTTTCTGCTGGGCTCTATGTGCTAGATATCAATGGTTCGCGCACCAAGTTGGTCATCACTCCATGAGGTCCCTCTACACAGTCATTCTGTTGTTCTGCGGCGAGCTCCAAGCCCAGTGGTGGCAAGATGCCGGTCTGCCATTGAACCAAGCGTACGGTGTGTCGGAGATCTACGAGGATACCACCACGAACACTTTGTATTGCGCTGGTGCGCTGGAGCACGTGGTGGTTCCCGGCTACCAGACTTTCCACTACTGCACATACCAGAATGGGGTGTGGAACCGGTCGGTGCCATTCAATAACAACGTGTTCACCGTGATCAATTATCACGATACACTGGTCGTGGGAGGTGTATTCACGCAGGTGGATGGACAGCCGATCCAGTACATCGCCGCCTTTTATGATGGAACATGGCATTCTTTTGGGAACATGAGCTCTACGGTACGCGCCCTTCGTTTCTTGGATGGTGAATTGTACGCGTTGGGGGCGTTCACCTACGCTGATGGCCAGTGGTGTCGCGGGGTGGCAAAACGGGTGAACGGCGGCTGGGAGAATGTAGGCTACTTGGACACATACCAGGGGATCGTTGGCGACGCGGTCATCTTCGACGGAAAGCTGGTCGTATCGGGTACCATTTTCGTGAACGGCGAGGACTATGCACATATCCTGCAGTATGATGGTATCTCCTGGGAGTCTGTTGGGCCTGGCATACTTGGAGCAATAGCAGGGGGAGGTCCCTTGGCTGTTTACCAAGGTGACCTGTACGTAGCCGGGGTCATTCCAGTGAATGCGGGTAATGCGGGTCATGGCATCATGCGGTGGGATGGGTCGATGTTCCACCCGGTGGGCACCGGATTTCAGGACTATACCGGTGGTCAGGGTTTCACCTTGGCCGTTCGCGGGCTGGTTGTAAAGGACGATCTTCTCTTCGCCTGCGGTGGATTCGGTTTCGCTGGTAATGTACCAGCGCCATCGCAGGTGGCCACATGGGATGGTGAGCGCTGGTGTCCGCTGAAAGGTTCCCTGGATCCAAATTCTGTAGCCTTCGGACTGGGTTTCTTCGGCGACACGCTTTTCGTGGGTGGTGGGCAAGTTGCCGATGGCCAACCTGTGAATAGACTGGTGCGGTTCATTGGTGATACGTATTCCGATACATGCAGCATCCCCATGGGACCCATGGCGGTATTGGATCCCCC
The DNA here is from genome assembly GCA_023428865.1 of Bacteroidota bacterium. Taxonomy (GTDB): domain Bacteria; phylum Bacteroidota; class Bacteroidia; order Flavobacteriales_F; family PHOS-HE28; genus PHOS-HE28. The sequence goes on from JAEYWT010000251.1 coordinate 2,391, forward strand.
TGTCTCACGCACAAGCACCATTTTGGATATGGGTGGCGGTACCTACTTGTTGCGTGGTGGCCGTTCCGGGGAAGGAGCACCATTAGTGATACATACGATCAGCGGACAGATCGTACACGTTAAGGATGCTCGTTTCGGACCCGATGGTACGGTCAGCTTCCAGCTGAACGGGCTTGCACCAGCCACATACATCGTCGGGCTCGGTGCGTTTCGCGCGAAATTGGTCGTTGCGGCTCCGTGACCGCAGCGCTCTACTTCTTGGGGTAGCCAACGCATCCTAAGGCCCGCCTGCCTTCGATTTCTGATCATCCGATCCGCAGGATCATCTGATCACCCAAAGTACCTTTGCACCCCTCATGGAACAGCAGCCCCTTATCCTGGTCACCAACGACGATGGCATCTTCGCGCCGGGCATACGCACCCTGGCGGAAGAGATGAAGGCATACGGCCGCGTAATGGTGGTAGCGCCGGACAAGCCGCAGAGCGCCATGGGGCACGCGATCACCATACATAGTTTCCTGCGGTTGCAGAGCGTACATCTCATGGATGGCGTTGAAGCATGGAGCTGCAGCGGCACCCCGGTGGATTGTGTTAAGCTGGCGATCTACAAGCTGCTCGGTGGTAACAAGCCGGACCTGCTGGTGAGCGGTGTGAACCATGGGGCCAACATCAGCATCAACGTTCTGTACAGCGGCACCATGAGCGCCGCCGTGGAAGGGGCCATGGAAGGCATCCCCAGCATCGGTTTCAGTCTGATGGACCATGCGATAGAAGCGGACTTCAGCCAGGTGCGCCCGGTGATCCGCAGCGTGGTGGGCAACACCTTGAAACATGGCATGGCGCTGGGCACCTGCCTCAACGTGAACGTGCCGCGCAGCGATGGCACACCATTGAAGGGCATGCGGGTATGCCGCCAGGCAAAAGCCAATTGGGAAGACGAATTCGAAACGCGCCTCGATCCCGGGAATAAAGAATACTATTGGATGCGTGGAGCCTTCAAGAGCGAGGAGAACGGCGAGGATACCGACGTATGGGCCGTGGAGAACCGGTATGTGAGCATCGTACCCACCCAGTTCGACATGACCGCCCACCACAGCATTGCCGCGTTGAACACTTGGGATCATGCGCTCGGATAGCCTGCCGTATGGCGTGGTGCTTGGTCTGCTGGCGCCGGTGCTGGGCTTCTTCGCCTACGCCACCATCTACGTCACCAGCATAAGGCCACACTTGGATCTACCCTTTTTCATCAGTGACCTTTTCCTGGGCACGCGCGAATACCAAGGGCCTGTGCTGTCCCTTTCGTTGTTGGCCAACCTCGCGCTCTTCTTCTGGTTCGATCGCACGGACCGTTACAAGAGCATGCGTGGGGTGATCGGTGCCACCTTTTTGTATGCACTGGTGATCGTGCTGCTGTTGTACGTGTTGTGACCATGGGCAAACGCATCTACATCATAGCTGGCGAAGCGAGCGGCGATCTGCATGGCGGCAACCTGGTGCGTAGCCTCTTCCACGTGGCAGGTCCAGATGCATTGCATATCCGTGCATGGGGTGGTGATCGTATGGCCGCTGCGGGTGCCGAGGTAGTGAAGCATTACCGCGAGCTGGCCTTCATGGGCTTCACCCAGGTGATCATGAACCTGCGCACCATCCTGCGCAACATCGATACGTGCAAGAAGGACATCGAAGCCTACAAGCCCGATGCGTTGATCTTGATCGACTATCCGGGCTTCAACCTGCGCATAGCCGAGTGGGCGCACGCCAAGGGCATACCGGTGCATTACTACATCAGTCCGCAGGTGTGGGCGTGGAAGAAGGGGAGGGTACACACCATCAAGAAGGTGGTGGACAAGATGTACGTGATCCTGCCATTCGAGAAGGAATGGTATGCGCGCTACGACTACGACGTGGAATTCGTTGGCCATCCCTTGCTCGATGCCATTGAACAGGAAGGGAAGACGCCGTTGGAAGCGTTGCCTGGCGCGGACGAGAGGCCGGTGGTAGCGCTATTACCCGGCAGTCGCCAGCAGGAGATCGCACGCATGTTGCCACTGATGGCCGAGGTGGCCCGGCGCTACCCCGCGTATCGGTTCGTGCTCGCTGCCGCGCCTTCGGTGCCGGACAGCACCTACAAGGGCTATCTGAAGGACAGTCCGGTAACGGTGGTGAAAGGGCGCACCTACGATGTGCTGCGGCATGCACACGGTGCATTGGTCACCAGTGGAACGGCCACCTTGGAAACGGCCCTCTTCGGCGTGCCCGAAGTGGTCTGTTACAGCGGCAGCACGCTCAACGTATGGATCGCCAAGCGGTTGGTGGACATCGAGTTCATCAGCCTGGTCAACCTCATCATGGGCCGAGAAGTGGTGAAGGAATTGATCCAGCAGGACCTGAAGGTACACAAGCTGAGCCAGGAGTTGGAGCGCATCATGCTGCCCGGTGTGGCCCGCAGCACCATGGAAAAAGACCTGGCCCAACTGCGCGAAAAGCTAGGCGGGCCGGGGGCTTCGGCGAAGGTCGCCATGGCGGTGTGGAAAAGTCTGGGATACCAGGCCTGAACGCTCTAGGGCACCCCGGTACTTTCGGCCCCGAATGCGTCTTACCACGCTCGTCCTCTTCCTTTCAACCTCCCTGCTAGCCCTGGCACAGGAGGCTACGCTGCGCATCGGCATCCTGCGCGAACGCAGCTTCCGTAGTGTGATGGTGATGAGCGCCAAGGGCACCTGTACCGTTTTCGCCGATGGAGAGCGCAAGGGCGAGATACAAGTGAACGATGGCTTGCGTATCGACATGAGCGGTCGCGGGTTGGCGGCCAAGTCGTTGCAGTTGGAGTTCACCGCCAAGCAACGGATCGAGCTGGTGCCGCGCATGGAGAATAGCGGCCTGCGCCTTCGCCTGCCGGAAACGAAGATGGCCGAGCGCACCTACCCGGGTAGCATCAGCATCGTGAACGAGGGTGGCACCTTGAAGCTGACCAATGCCACACCCGTAGAGGCCTACACCGCCGGTGTGGTACAAGCCGAAGCAGGGAAGGAGCACCGCCAGGAATACTACAAATTGCAGAGCGTAAGCTGCCGCACCTATGCGCTCAGCAATGTGCGGAAACATGCTCCCGATGGTTTCGAACTCTGCGATGCGGTACACTGCCAGGTGTACCACGGCGCGTGCAAGAACGACAGCATCAAGATAGCCGTGGAAGCCACCAAGGGCATGGTGATGGTGGACTCCGACATCAAGTTGATCCATGCCTTGTTCCACAGCAATTGTGGTGGCGAGACCATGAACGCCGAAGACCTGTGGTCGAAACAAGAGCCCTACCTGCGATCAACGGTGGATACCTTCTGCCGCACCGAACCGCATGCCACCTGGCAACGCACCTTCACCCGCAAGGAATGGTTGGGCTATCTCGAACGCCGTTTCGGGGTGAAGAGCGCCGATGCGGTGACCGCCGATGTGCTCTTGAACTACAACCCCACCTGCCGCGACATCTACCTGGGCAGTACCAAACCCTTGGTGCCGCTGAAACATGTACGCGAAGACCTCAAGTTGAAGTCCACCTTCTTCACGGTTACCACCACCGGTGATCAAGTGGTGTTGAACGGGCGTGGATTCGGGCATGGTGTCGGCTTGTGCCAGGAAGGGGCCATGCACATGGCGCGGCAAGGCAAGAACTACACCGACATCCTGCGGCACTACTACACCGATGTACACCTGGTGGATGTGAACACGCTCGACTTCTTCCGCGATGATGTGAAGTCCACGGGGATGGCGGGTCCGAAGCGTTGACTACGCATCCTGCACGCGCCACCAATGCGCCTTACGCGGATGTAGTAGTGCGTTGTACACGAAGGCTCCGATAAGGCAGCCCGTGGCGATTCCCGAAAGTGCGAAGAGCAGATTCAGCAAGCTGCCACCAGAGTCCAGCCCGGCCGCCAAGCTGGTCACGCTCATCAACCCGAACCAACCCGGGGTGAGCAGCCAGAACCCCGGCAGGAAGGTGACGATGGCCGGTGGGCCGTTGAAACGGAACTCGATCACCAGCGCGGTGATGGTCATAAGCGCCGCGCCGAAGAACGCCGTGGAAGCACCGTGGATGAAGAGTCCGGAGAAAGTCTGCCCGCTGTACGCCATGAAGGCAGTGATGAGCATGAAGATGAAGGAGCGCCGTTTGCTGCTCTGGTAGATGTGCAGTCCCAGTGTGAAGAGCACCACCCCGACCCATGGCCACCAGCTCGGTAGGCGTTCGGTGAACTGCGTGGCGTACTTCATACTTCCATCACTGAACGCCTTGAAACCACCAATGATACCGAAGGCCAGTAAGACCAAGCGTGTGAAACCCGCCACCATGCGGCTGGCACCTGAGATGATGCTGTTGTACGCCAGCTCGATCACACTTACGGTAAGCATCATACCAGGTA
>JAEYWT010000312.1 GCA_023428865.1 Bacteroidota bacterium
CCCTTCTACAACAAGCTGTTGAAGGATGGAAAGTTGAAAGCCGAGCTCGTCTCCGATACCGCCACGGAGAAGTTCAGCGTGCGGGTGGCCCACAAGCTCTACATCCCACAAGCCTACCGCGACAGCATGCTCACCTGGGTGGTCAACACACCGCTCGCCAAGAAAGGGGAATACGTGTACAGCGATATGGGTTATTACCTCTTGCAGGAAGTGATAGAACGTATTTCAGGGATGCCACTGGATCGTTATGTGAGCAGTACCTTCTACCGACCGATGGGCGCCAACACCATCGGATACAAGCCATGGGAGCGATTTCCGCTTTCACGTATCGCTCCTACTGAATACGACCTCAACTTCCGCATGCGACAGATCCATGGCGATGTGCATGATCCCGGTGCGGCCATGAAGGGCGGTGTTGCAGGCCATGCAGGACTGTTCAGCAACGCTAACGACCTGGGCATGCTCATGCAGATGCTTGCCAATGGTGGTGTGTACGGTGGTCGTAGGTACCTGAGCGAAGCAGTGGTGAAGGAGTTCACCAAGTGCCAGTTCTGCGCACCGAGTGGTTCGGGCAACCGCCGTGGATTGGGTTGGGATCGCCCCGTGAACGGGAAAGGAGGCCCCACGTGTGATTGTGTGAGCTACGCCAGCTTCGGCCACACCGGTTTCACCGGCACCATGGCCTGGGTGGATCCCGATCAGCATGTGGTGTATGTGTTCCTAAGCAACCGCGTATACCCCAACGCGAACACCAACAAACTGGCCGAGATGGGCATCCGCACCAAGATCCAGGAAGTGGTGCATGGGGCTGTTGCGGCTCGGGTGAAGGCGGTGAAGACCCAAGGCCGCACCACCGAACAGATCGGCCGTTGAACGATGGCATTCAGTTGAGCACCGCAATGGATGCGTTCAGCACCGTTGCAAAGCCTACCCAAGCCAAGTAAGGATAGAGCAACCAAGCAGCACGGACATCCACCGGTCTGAAAAGCCTGATGCACGCGATGATGGCCACGAGAAGCAGGCCGATCACCACCAGCGCACCCACCGGGGAACGCATTCCGAAGAAGACCAGGGACCAAAGTGCATTGAGGCCCAACTGAAGGCCATAAATGAGCAATGGCCGGTCTGTGGAGGTAGGGTCGTGGTCGTTCGTCCACACCATCGCGGCCGCCGTTCCCATCATGATGTAGAGCACCGTCCACACCGGCCCGAAGATCCAGTTGGGTGGGTTGAAGCTCGGTTTCTCCAAGGCCACGTACCAGGTCTCTATGGAAGAAGCCGTGGCCCGCCCGCTAAGGCTGCCCACGGCCAATGTTCCTCCGATACAGATCAGGTATTTCAGCAGGGGTGATGGTGTGCTCATGGTATCCTATCATACACAACACCCGTGCCGCCGCTGTGGTTCGATCCGCTTACAACGGAAGGGGTTTCACGTCACCATCCTTCGTGATCATCATGTACTTGATGATCTCCTTCACTTCCTTTTCACCTTTCTTATCCTTGAAGGCTTCTGGTAACTGGCAGTACATGGTGAGGTTGTACGTGTACTGCACCGGTGGTTCGGTGATCTCGGCGTGTAGCACGATGTCGAAGTTACCGTAGGGGACTTTGTTGTAGAACAAGGTATTGCTCTTCTTCACATCGTTCACCACCTGGCCTTTGCGGCGGCTGTTCAAGCTGGTCTGCGTGCGGCTCTGGTAGCTCGTGTAGCGGTCCAGTGGGAAGTAGGCACCGTTCTTCTCTGCTGCCGTGCGGTGACTTTCCTTCACTTGCAGACCAAGCTTGTCGAAGTTGTCCAATTTCTGCTGCAATAGCTTGGTGGCGAACATGCGCAACGTGTCGTAACAAGCGCTTTGTTGGTGTACGAAGAAGTCCACCTTCACCAGGTCGTAGATCTCTTCTTTCGCGGCGGCCGTTACGAGCTTGTCGAGGATGCGCGCATCGCCGAAACGCACGTGGATGTTCTTCTGGATCTCGAATCCGGCGGGCACTTCCTGGTAGGTGGTGCTGAAGAGTTTCTTCGTGGTCTCCAGTTCATATACCGGCACGAAGGAGAGCATGTCGGAGAACACATCGGCTTTCTTCACTCCATCTTTCTTCACACGTTCGGTGAAATTGTTGATGCGCTCGTTCATCAAACTGTCCGCTTCTTCTGCGGTCTGGCCTAGCTGTGTGATGTGGAAGATCGCGAGGTAGCTATCCGCTCGCATGTTCATCATGGCGTTCACCTCCAGCACCAGCAAGTTGCCTTGTACCGTGGCCTTCACCGGTTGTTCGGCTTGTTGGAAGAATATCCGACTGTTCTGTTCGTACATAAGGTTACCCATGGCCTGTGGGCGTACGATCAGTGCGGTGAGCAGGCCGGCAGAGAGCAGGAACGGGCGTAGGAAGACGTGCATGTGCGGTGTTTTTCGAGGCGGTACACGCCACACCACCATGCGTTCAAGATGATGGACTATCCGTGGTACACACGCGAAGCCACGATGCTCCCATCGCGTACCTCCAACACTTCGCCCACGCGCAGGTCCGGTTCGCCCGCCACACAGCGGATGTATTCCATGAAGACCTGCTCCTCATCGGCGGTCAGCTTCAACACCTCGTAGTGCAAGGTGGGTAGCCGGTCGAAGGCTTCGCGCCACCACACGCGCAAGGCCGCCTTGCCGGTGATCAGTCCGTTCGTCTCGGGCTGGCGCACCTTCAACTTCGGACTGAAGTGCGCGGCATCATCAGCGTAGAGTGCGAGCAAGGCATCCAGGTCATGCGCATTGAACGCGTCGAACCAACGTTGGGCGATCGCTTTGTTCGTTGCGCTCATGGCGTGTTCGTAGGCCTTGGTGTCAACCGGCGCGAACCTTCGTAGAGGTCGTACTTCATGAAACGGCAATCCAACGCCCCATTGAAGAGTTGGATGCGCGGCTTCGGCGTAAGCTTGATGTGTTTGGCTGCCTCCAGATTGGAGGTGATCACCCAGGCCTGCCAACCAGACCAGCGCTTCTTCAAGGTGTCGCCGATCATCTTGTAGAAAGCGTTGATCTCTTCGATCTCCGCTTCGGCTTGCGCACCGCGATGGTCCATGCGCTCTCCATACGGCGGGTTGATGATGAGGATGCCCTTACCGGGTGGGGGCTCCAGCTCTTCGAATGGAGTATGGCGGACCTCAACAGTGTCTTCCAACTGTGCGTTGGCCACGTTGGTGCGGGCCACATCGGCAATGGTGCGCGAACGCTCGCCGGCTAGGATCACCGGTTGCTCTTCACTGATCCGTTTCAGCAGCGAATCGTGTATGGTGCCATAGAGGTCTTCATCGTAGTCGTTCCATTTCTGGAAACCGAAGCCCTTGCGGAAGATGCCCGGTGGTATGTTGCCCGCGACCAGCCCGGCTTCTATGGCGATGGTACCCGAGCCGCACATGGGGTCTACCAGCGGATGGCGTTTGTCCCAGCCTGTTAGCTGCACCATGCCCGCTGCCAGTACTTCGTTGATCGGGGCCGATCCTGTTCCGGTGCGGTATCCACGTTCGTGCAACGAGGTGCCCGAGCTGTCCAACGACACATGACATTGATCGCCGATGATGTGCAATTGGATCCGCACGGTGGGATCGTCCAGATCAACGGATGGGCGTTCTTTGAAACGCTCGCGGAACCGATCGGCGATGGCATCCTTGGCTTTCTGCGCCGCGAATTGCGAATGGTCCAAGTACGGTGTGTTCAGCGTGCAACGGATGGCGAAGGTGTCTTGGGGTGATAGGAATTCCTCCCATTCGATGCGACCGATGCCCCGGTAGAGTTCTTCCGTCGAGCGCATGCCGAAACTGTCCAGCGGCACCAGGACACGGATCGCTGTGCGCAAACAGAGGTTCGCTTTGTAGAGGAAGCCCAGATCGCCCCGGAAGCTTACTGCCCGGTTATGCCGCTCAATGTCGCGCGCGCCCAGCTTCAAGAGTTCGTTGCGAAGGATCTCCTCCAGCCCGAACTGGGTCTGCGCGATCATACGGAAAGACGACATGCGAGCGCTGCTGATCGGATGACTTCTTGTGGATGCTCGTTCCTCTTCCTTAAATCCGTCTTCAACCATCAGGAACTTCTAGTCCTTCTTCTTGAAAGCACCGTTCTGCCACGCTTGTAGGAATTGCGCCCAGGCGATGGGGTTGAAGAGGTTCACTACGGGTGTGCCACCCGAATAGTACAGTCGGGTGTGGTCCATGGCCATTTGGTACTGGAAGCTCTGGTAGGCGTCTGGCGGAAGGTTCTCCATGCGCTGCACCATTTCGGCAGGGGAGAGGTTGCGCAAGGCCAGCTGGTGGTCGTCCGCTGGTAGACGCAGGGCAAGGAAGGCATCACGGAACTGCTCGCGCGAAGGCCATGGATACACCGTGAATTCCTTCAGCGTTACCGTGTCACGGTTCAGCACGTGGATCATGGAATACTTACTATCCGTTAGGCTGTCCGGGATCACATACTGAGACCGCTGGAAGCCTACGGCGCTGAACAGGATAGTATCTCCTTCCTGCGCCACGAAGCTGAAGTAGCCGTACACGTCGCTCATGGTGCCACGGTACGTGTTCTTCACCAGGATGTTGGTGAAGGGTACAGGCATCAGGCTATCGGTTACCACCACACCGCTGAACTGCACCAGGTTCGGTTTGTCGGCGCCGGGTTGGGCGAAGAGACTTCCGGTAAAGGCCAGAAGCGCCAAGAGAATCGCGTTCCTCATCGCTCCAAAGGTAGCCGACCAGCCCCCAACTGTACCGTGGGCAAGGCGATCAGCATCCCCAGCTTCACATTTGTTAGATCCTAGTTGGAACTTGACCGGTTCACGGGCGACAAGTAGCTTTGTTTCAACCTTTTCCCATGCGCACGACTCTACTCGTTGCTTACCTCGCTTTCGCCAGCGCACTTTCCGCACAGATCGTCATCAGCGAGGACGATATGCCTGCTGTGAATGATACGTTGCGCTACCGCACCACGCTTGCCACCGGAGTTGATGTGGACTTCACAGGCGCTGGTGTCACCTGGAACATGAGCACACTTGCACCACAGTTGGAAGGGGCCGATACCATGGTGAGCGTTGGCTCCACACCGCTGCTCTACCAGCTGTACTTCAACAACCCCTTCCTATATCCGCAGAACCGCGCCAACTTCGCCGTGAAGGGCGTGGACTTCAGCCTCATGGCGTTCTCCTTGAGCGATGTGTATGACTATTTCCGGGCGGATGCGAACGGTTTCGTCAACGTAGGCTTCGGGGCAAATCTTAACGGGCTGCCTACCAGCGTGCGTCGCCAACCCATCGATCGCATCTATGCCTTCCCCTTGGAGTTCGGTGATAGTGATGTGTCCACCAGCGCCTTCAATGTGAGCGTGCCCACCTTCTTGTATTTCGGCCAGGACCAAGTGCGCACCACCGTGGTGGATGGCTGGGGAACACTGATCCTTCCTGCCGATACCTTCGAGGTGCTGCGGGTGAAGAGTACCCTGCAACGGACCGATACCATCTTCGTGAACCAGGTCGGTACAGGCTTCCGCATACCGGAACCAGAGACCATCGAATACAAATGGCTGGCGGCCGGCATGGGCAAACCCGTATTGGAGGTGATCGCTATCGGTGGAGTACCCGTTACCGCTGAGTTCTATTACGAACCCGAAGACGTGATCACCTCCGTGGCGACTGCTGCTCGTACAGATCTGCGCGTGTACCCCAACCCAGCGCTTGGCGAGGTCTTCGTGTCCATTGCGAGCGCAGGCCGCCTCGTACTTCGCGATATCGCCGGACGCGTGGTGCTGGAGCGCAACGTGCAAGCTGCGGTAGTTGAACGCATCGATGTATCGGTCTTGGCCGAAGGCAGTTACATTCTCGAACACACGTCCGACAGGCATATTGCGAACACCATCGTGGTGGTGCAACGTTAGTCGCTCAGGGCAAGGGCCAGCCAGGGTATTGGCGGTGGAGGTCCCGTATCAACGTTGCGTGATCGTGTAGCCAGGTCTGCATGCCTTCCTCATCGGCCAACAATAGTTCCAACGATTTTCCGGTGCCACTGATCAACTGCGCCAACACCCAGCGCCCGCGCTCGGCCTCTTGTTCTATCCGCGCCAGCCGGTGTGCATGGCGACCATGGCGCAACGCGCTCCGCAGGTAGTGTCCTGCTGCCCATGCCACGAATCGTGCCCGACCCAAGGCATGGAAACCGAATGGTTCGGCATGGCGCAAGTGGCCTACTTCGTGCGCCAGTAGGAGCAGAAAGGCGCGGTACTCTTCAGGGGCGAAGAATTTCCGGTGTGCGTATATGCGATCACCCATGACGAAGGCGCCACCACCACGGGCCGCTGCATACCACGGAAAACGCAGCCAATTGCGCTCTTTCGGCCATACACGCACCTGGTGCAGCAAGGTGTTGTCCACACCGCTCACCGCAGCAAGCAGTACCCGCACCGGGGGTGCCAGGCTACCGTCCATTCCCAAAAGCCGCATGCACGCAAAGTTCGCCATCCTGCCAGCGTGGCAGCCGTCCATGGATCGGCATTGGTGTTGAAGGGTCCGGACAACGCACGCCCCCCTTACCTTCGTGCGGTCAGATAACCACCGAACATGAACAAGAACATCGGTAAATTCGTCGGCATCGGAGTGGTCGTATTGATCGCGTTGTGGGCGATGAGCTTCTACAACGGCACCATCGGCCTCAACGAGGATGTGACCAAACAATGGAGC
>JAEYWT010000316.1 GCA_023428865.1 Bacteroidota bacterium
AGTGTACCCCTTGTCCAGGAACACACCCACACTGCACTGTACATCTTCGATGAATTGGCGTACACGTTCATCGAGCTGGTCATCCACCGGCCGAAGCGAATTCTGGCCGGTGAGCGTGCCCAACAATTTCGTAGGATCCAAGGCGCGAGAGGTAAAGCCGAGCAGATCACCGAGCAGGGTGCCCCGCAACAAGGGTTTTCCAGAACCCACCAACAGGAGATCGAACCCACCTGCATTGGCCACTTGCACGATGTCGCGTGCAATGTCGTTGCTCACTTTGAACACCGGCTCCAGCGCCGTACCCGTGCGTTCCGCTTCTTCGCGCACCAAGTCGAAGCTCTCACGCTCCACATCGGCATGTTCCAACGGATGGAGATCATCGCTCGGGTGCATGTGCAAGGCGGTCACCTGCATGGCCGCCGTAGTGGTCGGTGCCAGTTCTTGTGCCAGGCGCAACATGCGCCTTCCGCTCTGTGGCTGGCCGAAGGATATCAACACGCGCCAGCCTTTACGCAGCGCAGCCGGCGCTGCATCCGTAGCACCCTCATCATGGCCGAACCATTTGCCGATCAGGTCCAGCGCCGGGCCGGTCATGAAGGTGGTGACCAAGGCCATGATCACCATCATGGCGAAGATCTTCGGAGAGAGCACGCCCAGGTCGTACCCGATGTTGAGCACCACGAGTTCCATCAGTCCGCGCGTGTTCATCAGCGCACCAATGGAAAGGCTATCCTTCCAACCGTGACCTGTGAAACGTGCCGCCAGCGCACTGCCGCCCACCTTCCCCAGCACGGCCACCGCCACCACCGCCGCACACACGAACCAGAGATCGCCTTCGTTCAACAGGCCGATGCGCGTGCGAAGACCGGTGTACACGAAGAACAAGGGCAGCAACAGCACCAAGCTCACATCTTCCATCTTGTTGATCAACACCTTGCGGAAGTTGAGCGATGGTGGCATGATGGCACCTGCGAGGAAAGCGCCGAACAGTGCGTGTATGCCGATCGTCTCCGTGAGGTACGAAGAGCCGAGCATCACCAGGAACATGAGCGCCACCGTTGGTCGGTTCAAATTCTCACGATCACCATGGATCTCGCCAAGGCGTGTGAGGAAGGGCCTGATCAAGCCGACCATGAAGAGCACGTACAACAACGCCGCCGCCATGGTATACAGCGCGCTCACCGCCGAACCCGCTTTCACTATGGCGATGACAGCGGCCAGGATACACCACGCCGTTACATCATCCGCAGCGGCGCAGGCGATGGCCACCGCACCGATGCGTGTGCCATTGAGTCCCCGCTCCTGAATGATCCGAGCCAGCACCGGGAATGCGGTAATGCTCATGGCGATGCCCATGAACAAAGCGAAGGAAGAGAACGCGATGGTGGGTGGTGCGAACTCCAAGTACAGGAAGTAGGCCAGCCCAACACCGAGCGCATACGGAATGATGATGCTCGCATGGCTGATGATGACCGCATCGTGAGCACGTTTGCCAAGCACTTTCAGATCCAATTCCATGCCCACCACGAACATGAACAGGATCAAACCCACCTGGCTCATGAACTGCAGGTTGGTGAGCGAGCCTTCGGGAAAGAGGAAGGTGAAGACACCGGGGAACCAATAGCCTACCACGGTGGGTCCGAGGACGATGCCGGCGACGATCTCGCCGATCACCGAAGGTTGCCCAAGCTTGTTGAACAGGTAGGCGAAGAGGCGCGCCGTAGCGATGATCGCCGTGATCTGCATGATCAGCACCGCCAGCGGGTGATGCATGTTACCGTGTAGCGTTCCCTTGAAGGTATCCAATGCATCGGGCCCTGCGGCTACATCGATGGTCGGCGGAAGAACCTCGGTGGACACCGGGCGAAGGGCATCACCCAGTACCATGATCCAATAGATCAACCCACCGAACAAGCCGATGGTGATCAGGTAGAACAGGAAACTGCGTTTGCCTTGCGACATGGCGCGAAGCTAGGGAGCCGACCACGACACTTAAGCCTCCAGTGAATTGGTAACCAAGAAGTGGGACTGGTCACACCCAACGGCGGCCAACGGCGTAACGCACTAGACCCGCGCTGTTGCGAACGTTCAACTTGGTCATCAACTGGCGCCGGTGTGTCTTCACCGTATCCACGCTGATGAACAAGGCTTGTGCGATCTCTTCATTGGTGCGCTCTTGTGCCACCATGCGGATGATCTCACGTTCCCGTGCGGTAAGGCCGATGTACTCCCCGTCGGGATGCTTGGTGGTATGAGCGTAACCACGGTCAACCACCTTTTGTGCCTGGTCGCTCAGATAGCGGCGGCCCGCCATCACCTCCAATAAGGCATAACGCAACTCCTCTGTTCCACAGCCTTTGTGCAGGTAACCCGTGGCACCTTCCACCAACATGCTGTTGATGTACTCGATCTCGAGTAGATCGGAGAACGCCAGCACCACTTGGTCCGGGTGGTTCTTGTGGATAGCCCGCATCGTATCGATCCCATCCAACTCGGGTAACGACACTTCCATGATCACCACATCGAACTGCTCGGTTGCCAATCGGTCCAACAACTCACGGCCGGTGCGTACGTGTGCCACCAGCTGGTAGCGCACATGGTCCTTCAACCAAATGGCGATGCCAGCGGCTACGACGGGCAAGGGGTCTGCAATGATCAAGCGAACAGTACGCATCCTCCAACGTGTTCGTTCATGGTCCGTTGTGATCACGCCACCCGAAAGGTGATGGAGCATAGCCCTTCGCAGGTAACGGCACAACGCCTATATCCCAAAGTTCGCCCAAAAGCGCGGTTTCGTCTATCACCACAAGGGGTGATTCTTTCCGGCCCCGTGTACCGAGGCTACTCGAACAAGCTGCCCGGCTTCACGCTGGGTACGCGGCCCATGTGGCGGTAGGCGCGCTCAGTGGCTTGCCGACCGCGGGGGGTACGTTGTAGGTAGCCTTCCATGATCAAGAAGGGTTCGTACACCTCCTCGATGGTCCCGGCTTCCTCGCCTACAGCTGTTGCCACGGTGTTCAGGCCTACCGGCCCACCATTGAACTTGTCGATGATGGCGCCAAGGATGCGATTGTCCATCTCATCCAACCCATGGGCATCCACGTTCAAAGCCTTCAACGCGTGTTGGGCAATGGCCAGGTCGATGGTACCATCACCTTGTATCTGGGCGAAATCTCGCACTCGACGCAACAGTGCGTTGGCGATCCGCGGCGTACCACGACTTCTGCGCGCTATCTCCTGCGCCGCCTCTTCCACGATGGGAACGTTCAACAGGTTCGCACTGCGCTTGATGATCCCCTTCAACGTGGCCGCATCATAATAGTCGAGCCGACTGTTGATGCCGAACCGCGCACGCAATGGTGCGGTGAGCAGGCCACTGCGTGTAGTGGCACCTACCAGCGTGAACGGATTCAGCGCGATCTGCACGGTGCGTGCGTTGGGGCCTGCATCGATCACCAGGTCGATGCGGTAATCCTCCATGGCACTGTACAGGTACTCTTCGATCACCGGGGTAAGCCGATGGATCTCGTCTATGAAGAGCACGTCGTGCGGATCCAGGTTGGTGAGCAGTCCAGCCAGATCAGCGGGTTTGTCCAGCACCGGCCCACTGGTGATGCGGATGCCCACACCCATTTCCGCTGCGATGATGTTGGCCAGCGTGGTCTTTCCCAGACCGGGAGGCCCGTGCAAAAGCACATGGTCCAAGGCCTCTCCGCGCTGCCGTGCAGCCTGTACGAAGACCTTGAGGTTGTCGGTTACCGCTTGTTGGCCCGCGAACTCACCGAACTGCTTGGGGCGCAGGGTCTGCTCCAGCTCCTTATCCGAAGCGGAGCGTTGCTCGTCGCGCACATTGAAACCACCGGCCATCGTTCAAAGGTAGCGGTGTAACGGACACGCTCATTCGCGCCCGCCTTGCAGGTCGTGGTACAATTCTTCGAAGAAGATCCGCAGCCCGAAGGTGTAGATCGGTGCGGTGAGGCGTTCATCCAAGCGCTGGCGTGTGTGGATCACCAGGCGGTAGCCCCAACCAGCCCCAATGCCGAAGTACTTCAGGAACCGGTACTGAACGGTCATGCCTGGTTCGTAAAGGAAGAGGCCGCTTCTATAAAGGGGCTGCTTGCGCCCGAAGAGGTTCTCATACATCACCGACCCACGTCCATAGCCGATCTGAACGGGTATGCGCATTTCCCATGGTCCACGTTGGTAGAACGCATAGTCCACATACGCATTGAAATAGCCCATGCGCAATCGGGTCTCCATCAGCCCTAAGCCTTCGATGTAACGGATGCGTTCCACGGGCGAGAACAGGAAGCTGTAGCCCACGCCATACTGGAACCGACGTGCATGCTCCAAGCCCAATTTCAGGCCTGCCATACGCACGTTGCTGTTGCTCACGAATGAGCCTTTCAGATCCAGCCGAATGATGGGCCGAGGCGGTTCCTTGGCGAACAAGGCGATGCTATCCAGCAGTTGCGCTTGGCAACCCTGCCAGATCAGCAGCGCAAGGATGACGGTGAATGACCGCATGGAAAACAGAATGTCCGCACCCAAAGATGCGGACATTCCCATGCGTTGCCGGAAGGCTTAGCTCAATGTTCCTCCTCGCCCTCTTCGAGCGGTGTGATCTGGCTTACCCAATCTTCGGCTTTGCCAGGCTTGCTGTAATCGTAAGGCCAGCGGTGTACCAAGGGCAACGGACCGGGCCAGTTGCCATGCAAGTGTTCCACGGGTGTAGTCCACTCGAGCGTATTGCTCTTCCATGGGTTCTGCACCGCCTTCGGTCCACGGTAGATGCTGTAGAAGAAGTTGTAGGTGAAGATCACCTGCGCCAAGGCACCTACGATGGCGAAGATGGTGACCAGTACATTGAGGTCCACCACCCCATCGAACATCGGGAACTCGCTGTAGCTGTAGTAGCGGCGCGGAGCACCAGCCAGGCCGATGAAGTGCATGGGGAAGAACACACCGAAGGCGCACACGAAGGTGACCCAGAAGTGCGCGTAGCCCAATTTGGTGTTCATCATCTTGCCGTACATCTTCGGGAACCAGTGATAGATACCCGCGAACATGCCGAAGATGGCGCTCATTCCCATTACGATGTGGAAGTGCGCCACCACGAAGTAGGTGTCGTGTACGTTGATGTCCAGTGCACTGTCCGCGAGGATGATGCCCGTGAGACCACCCGCGATGAACGTAGCCACCAAGCCGATGCTGAACAACATGGCAGGGGTCATCACGATGTTACCGCGCCAGAGCGTGGTGATGTAGTTGAACACCTTCACCGCAGACGGAATGGCGATCAACAAGGTGGTGAACACGAACACCGAACCAAGGAATGGGTTCATACCGGTGATGAACATGTGGTGACCCCACACGATGAAGCTGAGGAAGCCGATCGCGAGGATGGAACCGATCATCGCACGGTAACCGAAGATGGGCTTACGTGCATTGGTGGAGATGATCTCTGAGGTGATACCCAATGCGGGCAGCAAGACGATGTATACCTCCGGGTGGCCCAGGAACCAGAACAAGTGCTGGAACAAGATGGGGCTACCACCGCTATGATCCAACGCTTCACCAGCTACATAGATATCGCTCAAGTAGAAGCTGGTTCCCAACGAACGGTCCAACAGCAACAGCAAGGCAGCGCTCAACAATACTGGGAAGCTAAGGATGCCCAATACTGCCGTGAGGAACAACGCCCACATGGTCAATGGCATGCGCGTCATCTTCATGCCCTTGGTGCGCAGGTTGAGCACCGTGGCCACGTAGTTAAGACCACCCATCAACGAACTGGCGATGAAGAGCGTCATACTCACCAACCACAGAGTCATACCGGCGCCAGAGCCGGGAATGGTCTGTGGCAGCGCGCTCAACGGCGGATAAACGGTCCAACCAGCACTGGCCGGACCACCTTCCACGAACAAGGAGGCCAACATCACCACACTGCTCAGGAAGAAGAACCAGTACGAAAGCATGTTGATGAAACCGCTTGCCATGTCGCGAGCGCCCAGCTGCAAGGGGATCAACAGGTTGGCGAAGGTTCCCGACAGACCACCGGTCAGTACGAAGAACACCATGATGGTACCGTGGATGGTGACCAGCGCCAGATACATGTTGGGGTCGAGCACGCCACCGGGTGCCCATTTCTCGCCCAGGAAGAAGGAGCTGAAAGCGAAGCCCTCTCCTGGCCAAGCCAGTTGCAAACGGAACAGCAAGGACATGATCACCGCCACCCATGCCATAACGATGGCCGTGACGAGGAACTGCTTGCTGATCATCTTGTGATCATGCGAGAAGACGTACTTCGAGATGAAGCTCTCCTCGTGGTGGTGCGCCTCGTGCCCGTGGCAGGCGGCGTGTGCGTGTGCTGTAGCACCCATGGTCGTCAATTCCTTTCAGTTCAGTGCGTCGGTTGTGCCTGCGCTACCGTGGTGTTCGCCGCTGGAACGGCAGTGGTGTCCACGGGCGTGGCCGGCGGGGCAGGTGCCTCGGCGGGCGCCTGGAACGGTTTCTTCAGGGCTTCTGCGTACCAAGCGTCGTGCGTGGCAGCATCGGTCACCACCAGCGGCATCTGCATGTTGTAGTGCGATGCACCGCAGATCTTGTTGCACAGCAGGATGAAGTCGAACTCGCTGTTCTTGGTGATCATCCGCATGCTGTCCGTGGTGATCGTCGGCGTCATCTTGATCGTGGTGGTCATACCCGGAACAGCGTTCATCTGCGCACGGAGGTGTGGTATGTACGCGCTGTGGATCACGTCCTGGCTGCGGATCAACACCTTCACTTCCTGACGCACCGGAAGATGGAACTCCTTGATCACGATATCATCCGCACCATGCATGTAGGTGCTCGCAACACCTTTCTCGGCGATGTCCTGCTCCATCAAGGTGCGCAGGTTGATGATCCGTTGTACATGGCGACGCATACGGGCCACTTGCTCGGTCAGCTCCGCGTGCTTGGTCTCCGCAAGGATCGCATGTGCCAGGGTGCTATCTCCTTTGGCGATCTCCAATTCCAACTCGGCCAAACGGGCGGCTACGCTCTCACGGGTAACGATACCCAGGGGGTTGGTGCCGTTGATCAGGCGTACATCCGTGGCACCCAGTCCACCATCCTCACCGGGGTAGCGAGCCGTCCAGTCGAATTGGCGCGCATAGAGTTCCACCTGAATGGCATCCGGCGATGCGGGGGCAGTGATGGTCGCCCAGCTGTTCAGTCCGTAAATGATGATCACCGCGAGCACCGCAGCAGGAGCCACCGTCCAGGCCAACTCCAACTTGTTGTTATGCGGTTGCCAGAATGCGCGACGCTCCTTGCTATACGTGTACTTGCCAGCGAACCAGAACAGCAGGATGTTGGTGATGACGAAGGTGATGATCAGGATCCACCAGTTGAAGTCCAGCAGCCAGTCGGTCTCCGCACCATGTTCGCTCGCAGCTACCGGCAGCATCTTATCGCCGTAGGCCATCACCAGCCAGAGGAAGAAGCCGAAATACACCGGCAGGAACAGCCACATCATGCGGCCGTTGAACCGGTTGTCGCTATCGGAGATGTCCTCCTCGCGTTTGCCCCGCAGCTTCGATGTGAGTTCGTAGACGCGGGCCAGCTGCGCTACAGCCAGGATGCCCAGCACTACGACGATCAGGATCAACAACTTGGTCATCGTTCGTTCGATATCAACCCTTCACAGGGCGGTCTTGTTCATTGTTGTGGCGCCGTACCTCTTCCAAGCGCACCGAAAGCTTACGCACCTGCCACACACGTGCTGCGGCCCACAAGGCCAGCATGCCGATGATGTATGGAAGCAACGCGGTCATGATCAGATCTGGTGGTGTACGCTCTCCTCCAGGTAAGGGTGGTTCACCACGGTGAGCGGTGCCTTGGTCAACGCGTTCAGCACGGTATAGGTGAAGAGTCCCAGGAAGGTGAGGAACATGCCTACCTCCAACAGGCCGATGCCGTGGAAGTCGTGACCCAGGCTACCTGGCATCACCATCATGTTCACATCCAACCAGTGGCCCACGAAGATGATGCTGCCCACGAAGATCAAGAAGCGTGGGTTACGCTTGGCATCACGGCTCATCAGCAGCACCATCGGCACCAGGAAGTTGATGAAGAAGGTGCCCCACATGAGACCTGGCGTATGTTCGATACGCTGTTGGAAGTAGGTGACCTCCTCGGGGATGTTGCTGTACCAGATCAGCATGAACTGGCTGAAGTAGAGATAGGTCCACAGGAAGCTGATGGCGAACACCCACTTACCCATGTCGTGGATGTGGCTGTTGTTCACTTGTGGCAGATAGCCTTTACGCTTCAGGTAAAGGACCATGATGACCGCCGTGATCATGGCGCTCACCCACATACCAGCAAAGGTGTACCAGCCATACAGGGTGCTGAACCAGTGCGTGTCGATGCTCATGATCCAATCCCACGCCAAGGTGCTGCTGAACACAGCGAAGAACACCAAGAACAGTGCACTGCGCCGGTAGTTCAAAAGCATGCGCTTGTTGAGGCTCTCGCCGGTCTCCTTGTCCATCTGCAGGCTCTGGTTGCGGAACCAACGGGCGGCGAAGATGAAGGTGGCCATGTACGCCAAGGTGCGGATCCAGAAGAAGGGCTGGTTGAGGAAGGCCTTCTTACCAGCGATCAGGCTATCGAAGTTCGGGTCGGCCGGATCGTACAAGGTCTTGTCCATCCAGTGGTAGAGGTGGTGGACATGTGCGCTGCCAGCGGCGAACACGATCAACAAGGCGATCGCACCGATGGGCAGGTAGCTGAAGATGGCCTCGAACACACGCTTCACCAATACGCTCCACGCGGTCTCGGTAGCGTTCTGGAGCGAGAAGAAGAACAAGGCGCCCAGGCCGATGCCGAAGAAGAAGAAGCCGTTCACCAACAAGTTCGCCCACGTGCGTTGGTGGTGATCGGTGTGATCGCCCATGATGCCGACCACCGTGGCCAATGCACCCAGGATCATCAACCCGAAGGTGATGCTGCGCGCCCGATTGCTGAGGGTGAAATTCATCGCTGCTTTTCCGTTGTCGTCCGTGTTCAGTTCGCTGCGGGCGTTGCTGCCGTTGCAGCCACAGCGCCCTCACGTTGCATTTTTCCGCCGTTCTGGAGGTACTTCACGTACTGCACCAGCAACCAACGCTCTTCCTTGTTCACTTGGGATGCGTGCGATCCCATCATGCCTTTACCGTAAGTGATCACGTGGAAGATCTTCCCTTCGGGCAGGTCCTTCAGCGCGGCAGTATAGGATCCGGGAGGCGGATGCCCACCATTGTTCACCACGGCACCGTCGCCTTCGCCTTTCTCGCCATGGCAGTGCGTGCAGAACTTGCCGTACAGCACCTTACCCTGCTCCACCGTGGCTTCGGTCATGGCGATCGGGCTCTTCAACCCCAGACCGGCCGCTTCGTAGCCCTCGTTATTGTCTGGATACGGATACGGCATGTTGAACGCCGCCTTGCTCGCATCACCGGAGAATGGGATGGTGCCCACCGGCGGCAGCTTCGCGCTCTGCGTGTTGCGCTGTTGCTGTGCCTTCTCTTCGCTGAAGTGGTACGGATCCTGACCGTAATCCACATAGGCTTCCACAGCCGGGCTGCGGTACATGTCCGGCATGTACTCCATACCAGGGCTGTTGGGGTCGCCGCCGCAGGAGGCCATGGTCAACACCAACATCGACAATGCGCCGAGGGCGAAGGTTGGTTTCCGTTCGATCGTGCTCATGGCTCAGTACTGGCGTTCGTTGATCTCGAACACCGGGGTCTCGCGCAACAGGCTGGTGATGGCCTCGGCGCTGTGGCCGTGGTTGTCTCCGGTGCGCACTTCAATGATGAACTTGTCGTCCGTGCTGCGCGGATCCGGGTTTCGGGCCGGCATACCAGGCAGGGTCTTGTTGCGGATCAGGTAGGTGATCGACATGCCATGTGCCGCGCACAACACGGTGAACTCGAAGGTGACCGGAATGAAGGCGGGCAGGTTCTTGTACATGGCCTGGCTCGGCTTGCCACCGATATCCATGGGCCAATCGAAGATGTTCATGTACCAGATACCGAGCAGTGCCAAGCAAGTACCCGTGATGCCGAACATGAAGGCCGCAATGGCCAGGCGGGTGCGCTTCACCCCGATGATCGGGTCGATCCCGTGGATCGGGAACGGTGACCAGGTGTCCTTCACCTTGATACCGTTGGACACCAGCTTGCGCGCCCCGTCCTTCAACTGTTCGGGATCCTCGTAAACGGCGTAGATGACCTTATTCGCCATGATGATCAGTGGTGATGGTGTTTCGCGGCCTCCTTCTTGTAACTCTCGCCGCTGACCTTCAGAATGGACTTCACCTCGTTCAGCGCCAGCACCGGGAAGTAGCGGGCGAAGAGCAGATACAAGGTGAAGAAAATGCCGATGGTACCCAGGAATACGCCGGCATCCATCCACGTGGGGTGGAACATGTTCCAGCTGCTGGGCAGGTAGTCGCGATGCAGCGAGGTAACGATGATCACGAAACGCTCGAACCACATACCGATGTTCACGATGATGCTCATGAAGAAGGTGAAGGCGAAGTTGCGGCGCAGCTTGCGGAACCAGAACACCTGCGGACTGATCACGTTGCAGGTCATCATGGCCCAGTAGCTCCACCAGTAGGGACCGGTAGCGCGGTTGATGAACGCGTAGCTTTCGTATTCCACGCCGCTATACCAGCTGATGAAGAGCTCGGTGATGTACGCCACACCCACGATGGAACCCGTGACGATGATCACGATGTTCATGTACTCGATGTGCTTCACGGTGATATAGGCCTCCAGCTTCATCACCTTACGCATGATGAGCAAGAGGGTTTGTACCATGGCGAAACCACTGAACACGGCGCCGCTCACGAAGTAGGGCGGGAAGATGGTGGTGTGCCAACCGGGGATCACCGAGGTGGCGAAGTCGAAGCTTACCACGGAGTGTACCGAGAACACCAGTGGGGTGGCCACACCGGCCAACACCAAGCTCACCTCTTCGAAGCGCGTCCACGCCTTGGCATTACCGCTCCAGCCGAAGCTGAGGATGCCGTAGAATTTCTTCATACCCGGCTTGGTCACCTTATCGCGGATGGTGGCGAAGTCGGGGATCAGGCCGATGTACCAGAACACCAGCGATACACTGAAGTAGGTGCTGATCGCGAATACGTCCCACAGCAGGGGCGAGTTGAAGTTCACCCACAACGAACCGAACTGGTTGGGCAAGGGGAACACCCAGTAGCCCAGCCACAGACGGCCCATGTGCAGCAGCGGGAACAGCGCCGCCATGATAACGGCGAAGATGGTCATGGCCTCGGCCGAGCGGTTCACGGCCATGCGCCATTTCTGACGGAACAACAACAACACGGCGCTGATCAGC
Organism: Bacteroidota bacterium; assembly: GCA_023428865.1. GTDB lineage: Bacteria > Bacteroidota > Bacteroidia > Flavobacteriales_F > PHOS-HE28 > PHOS-HE28. The sequence goes on from JAEYWT010000316.1 coordinate 11,395, forward strand.
GTACCGGCGTGACCGATACCCACCCACCATACGAAGTTGGTGATGTCCCAGGCCCAGTCCACGCTCTTGTTCATCCCCCACACACCAATGCCCTTGCTGAGCAGGTACATGATGCAGCCCACGCCATACAGAGCGATCAGCCCGGCAATGGTGATGAGCACATACCAACCCCGTGGGGCCTTGTTCTCGATCGGGCCAACGATATCATTGGTGATATCGTGGTAGGTCTTGTGACCCAGGATGAGCGGTTCTCGGATCGCTGCTTCTGAATGCATAGGGTCCTTTCGTTGCTCAGGCGTGGTGTGCGGCAGCCTCTTCGGTGTTGCGCACCTTCACCAGGTAATTCACATTGGGTTTCACACCGATCTCTTCCAGCATGTGGTAGCTGCGGTCGCTATCGGCCAAGCCACGCACCATGCTCTTCTTGTCGTTCAGGTCGCCGAATACGATGGCACCCGTTCCGCACGCTGCGCTGCAAGCCGTCTCGATGGCGCCATCCTTCACGGGCACACCGGCTTTCTTCGCGGCCAACTTACCCGCTTGGATCTCCTGTACGCACATGCTGCACTTCTCGATCACACCGCGGCCACGCACCACCACATCGGGGTTCAGTACCATACGGCCCAGGTCATCCCAAGCCGGGTTCACTTCGCTGAACTTCTCGCTGGTGTAGTTGAACCAGTTGAAGCGACGCACCTTGTATGGGCAGTTGTTGGCGCAGTAACGGGTACCGATGCACCGGTTGTAGGCCATCTGGTTGAGACCCTCCAGGCTGTGTGTGGTAGCCGCTACCGGGCACACCGTTTCGCAGGGGGCGTGGTTGCAATGCTGGCACATCACCGGCATGAACATCACCGTGGGCGTTTCGCTGGGCACCTCCATCTGCAGGTACATGCTGATCTTGCCCATACCCTCCTCTTTCGCACGCTCCTTGGTCATGTCGGAGCTGTAGTAGCGGTCCAGACGCAACCAGTGCATTTCGCGACTGCGACGCACCTCGTCCTTACCCACCACTGAGATGTTGTTCTCGCTGTTGCACGCCGTAATGCAGGCGCCGCAACCGATGCAGCCGTTCAGGTCGATGCTGAGGCCCCAACGGTGGCCTACACCTTCCACCGGATGCTCTTCCCACAGATCGAACTCGGCCACCGGCTTCTTGTCCTGCGAGTTGATCACACCATCACCGTTCACGTCCTCATGCACACCGAGTTCATGCGGGTGATTGTAGGCACGCTTGTCACCAGCCTTGTAGGTGGCGATGGACGTTTCCTTCACTACGCTATGGCGGTCCATGGCGGTGAGGTGCGTCTGCGTTATGGCCACCGGATAGGTGTTGCCACCCGGTGTCACCGTAGCGTTCACCACATCGTAATTCACCGTGCCTTCGGCGAAGCTGGTGAAGGGATAAACGTTGCGACCAACCGGCTTGAACTCACCGTTGTGGTTGGTGATGCAGGCCGCGCGGCCCACTTTCTCACCGAACTCGCCACGGCCGTAACCGAGGGCGATGGCCACCGTACCGGACTTCTGTCCTGGGGTGGGCACCACTGGCAGGCTGATCTCGCGATCGCCCACCTTCACGACCACTACGCTGGCCGGTGCCTTCTCGCCCAAGTACATGTTGAGGCCGAGGCGCTCCACATCCGCAGGGCTCATGCACACGTAGTTGTCCCACGTGATCTTGGTGAGCGGATCGGGCATTTCCTGCAACCAGGGGTTGTTGGCATGCTGTCCGCTGCCGATGGCTTCGGTGGTGTAGAGCGAGATCTCGAATTCACCTGCACCAGCGCTGGCTTTGCTGGCCAAGGCAGTGGCGGCTGCCACATCTCCGGCGAACGCAGGTGCTGCACCCGTAGCCGCAACGGGCGCGGTCAACACACCATCGTGGACGGCCGTGTTCCAGGTTTCCTCGAAGCTCGTGAGCGCACCACGGCTGGCCAAATTGGCTTGCCAAACGCTGCGGATCTGGTCGTAGTAGCTGCTGGTGGAACCGCTCCAGAGCAAGAGGCTCTCCTGCCATTGGCGCGTGTTGAACAGCGGGCGGATGGCAGGTTGTGCCAACGCGTACTGACCCACTTTCGGATGGAAATCGTTCCACGCCTCCAAGTAGTGGTGGTCCGGGCAGATCCAGCTGCACAGGTTACCGGTCTCATCCGCGTAGCCACTGAAGCTCACGCTTAGGGCAACCTTCTCCAGACCCGTCTTGAACTCGGTTGCGTTCGGCAGGCTGTACGCAGGATTCACCCCAGCGATGAGCAGTGCGCCCACGTTGCCGGAGTTCATGTCCTTCACTAGTTGTGCCACAGCGGCATCATCACCTTGCTTGAAATGGGTGTGCGCATCCAGGTCGATGGTGCTGCCGTAATTACCCAGCATGCTGTTGATGCTGTTCACCAGCACCTGCACGCCTTCGTTGTTGCTACCGGCTACGACCAGGCTGCGGCCTTTGGCGGCCATCAGCGCTTTGGCGGCGCTGGCCGTGGCTTCCATCATGGCGGCATCCGCACCGGCAGCGCTGCCGCTGATGTGTGCATGCAAGGCGACCACCGCTTTGGGCAGCTCGCTCACCTTCAGGGGTACGCGCACATCGGCGTTGGCACCGGTCAAGCTCATGCGTGCTTCCAGTTGGAAGTGCTTGTTCATGGCCTGGTCCGGGTTGCGGCGGGTGGCGTACTGCCAGGTGTATTCGCTCGTGCTTCCCCAACTGCTGAGGAAGTCGGCATCCACGCTCACGATCACATCGGCTTTCGTGAAGTCGTAGTTCGGGAACACCCGTTTGCCAAAGCTCTTCAGGTTGGCGTTGGTGACACCGCTGTAGCTGATGGTGTCGTACTGCACATGCTCGGCCGTTGGGTACTTCGCTTTGAAGGCGGCGAAGGCGGCTTGTGTGCTCGGGCTGATCACCGTGTTGGTGAGCACCACGATGCGTTTACCCGCAGCAGCATTGAGTCCGGCTGCAATGGCCTTATCAGCTTCTGCCCAATCGGTAACGTTCTCGGCGCCTTTCGCCTTCGGGCCTTTCAAACGCTCGCCATCGTAGAGGGACAGCACGGAGCTGTTCATACGAGCGTTGATGCTGCCCTTGGCAAGCGTAGGGTTCCGGTTGATCCCGAAGCGCGGGTTGCCCTTGATGTGGATGGGACGGCCCTCGCGGGTCTTCACCAGGATGCTGGCGAAATCCTCCCCATCGTAGAAGGTGCTGGCGTACCAGTTGGCCACGCCCGGTGTGATATCCTCTGGTTTGTTGACGTAAGGTATCGACTTGATCACCGGGGTCTCGCACGCGGCGAGGGTGGCGGCGCCAAGGCCGAAGCCCAGGAACTTGAGGAAATCGCGGCGGCCCGTGCTGGCTCCAGTGATGGAGGAATTGCCGAGCACCTGGTCAATGGCCAGATCCTGCGGGAATTCGTTCTCACGACCCTTGATCGACTCGGCATGCTGATCCAGCTCTCCGAGGTCCTTCCAATATCGCTTCGTGCTCGACATGCGGCGCGCGTTTCGGTCTTAATAGTGGCACTTGGCGCATTCCCAGCCGCCAAGCTCCTTCACACTGATCTTCTCGTCTTCCAGGTACTTCTTCAACTCGGCATGGCCCATGTCGGTCTCCTCCAAACGGGCCATGATCTCGTCGTA
>JAEYWT010000321.1 GCA_023428865.1 Bacteroidota bacterium
ACCCCAGCACCCATGGGGCGTTCTGCATTCTACTTCCGCTTAGTGCAGCGTGATCCGCTCCACTTTGCTTTGCCCGCCGTTGCTTACGCGAACGTTGTAGATGCCTTGTGCAAGGCCGGAAAGATCAACCGTGGTGCGGCCATTGAACGATGTGGTGAGCACGTTGGCACCGAGTACATCGATCACTTCAATGATCGAGATACCTTGTGCATCGCTCACGATATTGAGCATGCCGTTAGTGGGGTTGGGGAATACGCTGACAGCTGTGGCATTGTGGCGTTCTTCCACGCTAACAGCAGGTGTGATGTTCAAGCGTACACCTGAAGCGTTACCGTTGCCGTAGCGCCTTTGGCCCTCCGTGCCATCGGGGTTGATATCGATGGGGATATAGATCATGCTCGATAGGGCTGGCTGTGGTACGGTCGTATCGTCAACAATGAAAACTTCGGGGTCGGTGGTGGAACCCGTAGTGCCAGAGCCAGAGATACGGGCACAGACATAATACGCGCCAGGTCCCAGTGGGATGGGCTGTTCGAATGGAATGGTGACGCGACCGGCAGTAACATGCGCTGCGGTGACCGTGACGATGTCCGATCCAATGCCGTTGATCGGGGAGGTGACGTTGGCAGGCGTTGCGAAGAAATCCGCCGTATCCAACATGAACACTTCGATGGTGGCACCATTGCCAGCACGCGTATTCGTTCCCAACATGATCGTTGCGCTTATCGCCTCGGTTGCAGTGAAAATGTCATACATGCTGAGCACGATCAACGAGGAGTTATCCTCGAAGGATGAGGTGCCTAATTGTGCGCGTAACTCCGTGCCGGTGGGATGGTTACCAAGCGCATCGATGGAATACTGGTCCAGCGTGATCTCGAAATTGCGTTTGAGTGTATTGTCATTCGGATCGCCTTCCAGGTCGGTCTGGTCGCTTTGGATGGTGAAGGTGGCTTCATAGCGACCAAGGCCCAACGCGGGAAGATTCACGAAATCATCACTTATTGCGCTCGTGCCGGAGGCCAGATCGCCGATGGTAGTCGTCTGGGTGAACACGGTGTTGTTGCCCGCGTCGCGTACCACACATTCCACAGCCACATTCGTTTGGGTCGCACTGCCGTAATTAAGCACCTCTGCCCCGATGTTCATCACACTGGGAAGTTGCGTGAACGGAATGCGTCCGTATTCTTCGCCTGTACCAGTGGTGGATGTGTATGCGAAGTTCATACGGGTCTCATACTCCGGCAGCAGCTCGATCTTAATGTCGTCGATCTGCCAATAGTAGTGTGAGGTGCCGGCCTCTGGTCCGTTATGATGGAAGCGGAAGCGCACATTACTTGCGTTATCGGAGATGAAGGGGAACAAGCTGAAACGACGGGTTTCGGTAACGGCGGAGGTGGTGCCAGTTCCAGGGGCCCCTTGATTGATCGGGAGCCCTTCGTTGGCGAGGATGACCGTTGGCCAGGACGTGCCTCCGTCAGTGCTGATCTCCAGGAAGAAAGGTGAATCGCCACAGCACCAGCGGGAACGTTGTTGGAAGACCAGCTCCACCTGTGGTGTGAAGCTGAGGTCGATCACAGGGGATACCAAGCTACCATCCCAATCCGTGAACTGAGCTGACGGAAGTGCGGTCGGTGTGCCGTTGTTCCAAGAACTGTTCGCTGAATCCGATGCGAACTTGGCGAAACCATTGCTCGCGGTGGTGGAGGTGATGATCTCGTTGGCGTTGGTGTACCCTCCACGTGGCGAGATCGTGTTCACCGTCCAGATCGTTCCATGAGGTCCGGACCGTGTCCATGCACCCGATGGATTGTTCCCGGCAAGGCCGTTCGAGAAATCCTCTGACCATACCACGCTGCCACCTCGCTCGCCACCCATGGCTGGAGCATCTACGCCAGGAATGGACATGGAAAGCTGTGCGGTGGTCCGAGCATGCGGCAGGGCTGCCCGTTGAGCCGTGGCTGCCAATGAGAGCGACCCGATGATCAGGCCGGATAGGATGTACCGTTTGTTCATGTGTTTGTTGACCGTTAGGACGGCCCTAAAGTACGGGGCATTCCGCCATGGACCACTCCGGCAAACACTGGATCGGGGCGAACGGGGAAGTATGTGGCGGCTGTTTCGAGATGCGGTGAGGCGTACACGAGGAACGGCGGAGCCGCCTCAGCGAGTAACTACCAAACGGCCTTGTGCAGTGCCTGAAGTGGTTCTGGCCACCAGTACATAGTAGCCAGGACTCAGGTGTGTGATATCCAATGCCAACCTATCGTTCATGCTAGAACCGGTCTCGATACCACTGCTCACCATGCGGCCGCTCATATCGATCATCTCCCAGCTTAGTATCATTGTACCTGCCGGAAGGATCATGGCGACCATGTCGGTGGCCGGGTTCGGGAACAGGTGCAGCGAATGTGTACCTACCGAACGGTCCGGTACGGATACAGGTACTTCTTCCAAGTGCAGGCGCACCATTGGAGTGGTATACACGTAGTTCACTGTAAAGCCGATCCCTTCAAGAAGTGCGCTCCGTTCCGGTGTGGCACTCCCGCCAACAGCAACGCGAACGGGAGCATCATTGTCGGGAAGGCGTTGTATCCCGATGTGGTAGTCGCCAGGCTGAAGCGCAGGGGCGTTGGTGAAGGCCTCATATAGCGGAAGTCCGTTCCAAATCGCCTCGATATCGGTCTGTTGCAGGGTTCTGCGTGCCGAAGTGTCAAGGGTGGTGTAGTTGGCATCCATCAGAACAGCACGTACCAGCGCACCACCTTCGGTACCCTGTGCATAGACCACACTGATACCGGCTGCGTGATCACCAGGGTTCACGATCTCCATCCGGTTGGTCGCCAAGAACCTTCCATTGCCACCAATGCTGCCAGTAACAATGCCATCATCGCACGCCATCACACTATGACCATTGTCCCAGCCAGGGCCGGTGAAACGTATCTGGCCAAAGGCGGTCTCGTCTCCGGGGAGCACATCGGGTTCTGCCGCTGAGCCGGTCACGGTGAGCGCGGCATGGCCAGTTGCAGCGGGCGTCCAGTTGGTGCTTATGCTCAACTCTTGGGTCGCACCGGGTTGCAGTTCGTCGATCGCTTCGGATTGGAATGGTCCATGACTATTCCCTGCCAGGTCTACGGTCGCACTGATCCGTACATCATGTAACGGCTCCGTACCACTGTTCTTGACCGTGGCGGCAATGGTTACGGGCGCAACCTGAGAGAGCGGGATCTGGCGATAATACAGTCCCTGGTCACCTAGTGTATTCACCGAAGCCGATGAAGCACCGGCCTGTGCGTTCGAAACCACCAGGTCCACGGAACTTCGTTCTCTGATGCATATGTCGTCCACCGCGAAGCCACCAGCCCATGTGCCACCGTCGCTCCAATTGAACCGCAGGCGGAAGTTCGGGCTGCCGGCATATTCACCAAGGTCAACGAATACGCGCTGCCATTGGCCTAGAACAGTGGGTATGCTATACACTGTTGTCCATTCACCGTCCACGGTACTTACCTGCACGGTAGCGGGTCCTGCGCCGAAGAGGCTCTCGTTGAATGCACGGCATTCCAGCGCAACACCCACCCGGTCGCTCAGGTCGATCAATGGGGTGGCCAGGCTTACATCTGCCATATTACAGTTGCAGGGTGCCGCGGCATCGTTAGCCATGGCGAACCTGTTCCCTACGGGGCTGTCGGGCACCGGAAAATAACCCGCGCTATTCGCATTACCTGCGTCACCAGTATTCCAAGCAGGAACGTAGAGACCAAGGCCTTGACCATCGGGTGTACGTCGTTCAACTGTAGGGCCGAGGTCCCAGCCTGCCAACGCGTCCTCACCCTCGAAGTCGTTCCAGAAGAAGCAGGCTTCGGCACGTGGTTGTGCCATAGCTGAGCTCGTCAGAAGCGTGCCGGTGAAAAGCAGTAAGGTCTTGGTCGTTCCGGTCATTCGCATCACGCTTCCACGGTCATGTATTCCTCGATCGGCGGGCAGGTGCAAATGAGGTTGCGGTCCCCGAAAGCATTGTCCACACGGCTAACGGTGGGCCAGTATTTCCACTCGCGGTTCACGTTCACCGGGAAGGCTGCTTGTTCACGCGCATACAGGTGGCTCCATTCGTTGGCGCACACTTCTTCGCTGGTGTGTGGTGCGTTCTTCAGCACGTTGTCCTGCTTGTCGGCCTTGCCTTGTTCGATAGCGGCTACTTCGTTGCGGATGCCGATCATGGCTTCCACGAACCGGTCCAGCTCGGCTTTGCTTTCGCTTTCGGTGGGTTCCACCATCAACGTCTCGGCTACCGGGAAGCTCACCGTGGGCGCATGGAATCCGTAATCCATCAGGCGCTTGGCCACGTCGCTCACGTCCACGCCAGCAGCCCGTTTGAAATCGCGGAGATCGAGGATCATTTCATGCGCCACCATGCCCTGGCTGCCCACGTACAGGATGGGGTAGTGCTTCTCCAGTTTCGCGCGGAGGTAGTTCGCATTCAGGATCGCGTAGCGCGTGGCATCGGTCAATCCTTCACCACCGAGCATCTTGATATAGCCGTAGCTGATCAGTAGGATCAACGAGCTGCCCCAAGGTGCGGCACTAACGGCGGGAACGGCTTGTTCGCCGCCGGTCTTGATCAGTGGGTGACCGGGCAGGAAAGGCTTCAGCTTGTCGTTCACGCAGATCGGGCCCATGCCAGGACCGCCGCCGCCGTGCGGAATAGCGAAGGTCTTGTGCAGGTTCAGGTGGCACACATCGGCACCGATGTCGCCAGGCGAGGTAAGACCCACTTGCGCGTTCATGTTCGCGCCATCCATGTATACCAAGCCACCGTTGGCGTGGATCGTGCTGGTGATCTCCTTGATGCTCTCCTCGTACACGCCATGTGTGCTGGGGTAGGTCACCATCAAGCAGCTCAGCGTGTCCTTGTACTGTTCGGCTTTCGCTTTCAGATCAGCCACGTCCACATGGCCTTCGCTATCGGCCTTCACCACTACGATGCTCATGCCCACCATGGCCGCGCTCGCTGGGTTGGTGCCGTGTGCGCTGCTCGGGATCAAGGCCACATTGCGCTTGTGGTCACCGCGCGCTTCATGGTATGCACGGATCACCAGCAGACCCGCGTATTCGCCCTGTGCGCCGCTATTGGGTTGAAGTGATACGGCGCTGAAACCGGTGCATTTCGCCAGGTCGTCGCTCAGTTGACGGAACACTTCTTGATAGCCTTCGGTCTGGTCCACAGGAGCGAACGGATGCAAGGATCCCCACTCCGGCCAGCTCAACGGAAGCAATGTGCTCGCGGCGTTCAACTTCATGGTACACGAACCCAAGGGGATCATGCCATGCATCAAGCTGAAATCCTTGTTCTCCAAACGCTTGATGTAGCGCTGTAGCTCCAGCTCGGTATGGTGGGTGTTGAAGACCGGATGGGTGAGGAACGCGCTCTTGCGCTGCAGGTCGGCAGGTACGTTCGTGCTAGTGCCGTTGCCCGATGCGACAGGTGCTTTCGCCCCGATGGCTTCAGCAAGCACTGCGATCACGTCGTTGGCGTCTCTCGTACGCACCGTCTCATCGAAGGCGATGCTTACGTTGCTGCCATCGAAGCGGAAGTTGATGCCGCGCTTTTCAGCGAGTTCCTTCATCTTCTTCACGTCCTTCACGCCAGCTAACGTGATGGTATCGAAGTACGCAGCGTTGGCTACGGTGTAGCCCAGTGCCTTCGCAGCTTCGGCAACGTTACGGGTGTGTGCGTGTACGTTGCGGGCGATGCGCTTCAGACCATCAGGACCATGGTACACCGCATACATACCGGCCATTACTGCGAGCAAGGCCTGGGCAGTGCAGATGTTACTGGTGGCTTTGTCGCGGCGGATATGCTGTTCGCGCGTTTGTAGCGCCATTCGTAGGCCCTGCTTGCCGCGGCGGTCCTGGCTAACGCCGATGATGCGGCCAGGGATCAAGCGCTTGTACTCATCGCTACAGCAGAAGAAGGCCGCGTGCGGGCCACCATAGCCCATGGGTACACCGAAACGCTGGCTGTTGCCAACGCACACATCGGCACCCCATTCGCCGGGAGGAGTGAGCAGTACGAGCGAGAGCAGGTCGGCGCATACGGCGGTGCGCACACCAGCGGCTTTTGCTTTGCTCACCAATGCGCGGTGGTCATTAACACCACCATCGATGGCAGGGTATTGCAGCGCGAGGCCGAAGTAGCCATCGGCAGGGTCGAAGTCCTTGGCATCGCCCACCACCAACTCTACGCCGATGGGCGCGCAACGGGTCTTCAGCACGTCGAGGTTCTGCGGATAGAGGCCCTTGTCGGCGAAGAACTTGTGTGCGTTGTTCAGCTCCTTCGGACGCGCCGCGTAGAGCATGTGCATGGCCTCGGCGATCGCCGTGGCTTCATCCAACAAACTGGCGTTGGCGATCGGTAGACCGGTAAGCTCGCTGCACATGGTCTGGAAGTTGAGCAGTGCTTCCAAACGCCCCTGGGAGATCTCCGCTTGGTAGGGCGTGTACGCCGTATACCATCCGGGGTTCTCGAAGATGTTACGCTGAATGGGCGGGGGGAGGATGGTGCCGCTGTAACCTAGGCCGATGTAACTGCGGAACACCTTGTTCTTCGCACCGAGCGCCCGCATGTTGTCGAGGTGTTCGCGTTCGGTGAACGCTGCGCCGATGTCCAACGCTCCACGGCGGATGCCTTTTGGAACGGTGCGGTCGATGAGTTCGTCGAGAGAGGAAACGCCGATGGCTTTGAGCATAGCGCTCGTTTCGCTGGCGTTGGGGCCGATGTGGCGCTCCTGGTAGGTGACGGATGACATGGGGTGAGGTGCCGGAAAAGGCGAGCAAATATACTGGGACCTAGCGCCACGGCCGGGCAACTTTTGAACGGACATCCGAGCACCCGCACGCCTCGGCCTCAAGGTCTATCTTTGGCCACCTGCCACCGTTGATGAAGTACACCAGCCACGTTCTCCTGATCCTTTTCGTAGTGGTGTTCGGGCTCCCGTTGGTGGCGCAGGACCGCATTCTGTTGATGAACGGGGAGACTGTTGAAGGCAAGGTGCTGGGCCAAAGCACGCTTGAAGTAAGGTACCTGCAAACACGGAAGAACGGAACGGTGCGCGAACGCGCTGAACCGACCGAAGAGGTGTTCTCCGTAACGGATAGCCTGGGTCGGGAGCGGATCTGGTATTTCTATGATACCGTCTTTGGCAACGACCTTACCGTAGAGCAGATGCGTTGGTTCCTGAAAGGGGAGCAAGATGCGCGCAAAGGCTACAAACCGATCTGGCCCATGGTTGGCGCATTCGCCACTGGTGCTGGCCTGGTCATCGGGCTCAATTGGGAAATGAACGGACTTTTCGTTCCGCCCATCACTGCTGGCATCATGGCCATGCCACGGGTGCATGTTACTCCGGGTTCCATTTCCGATCCGCTTATGGAAGGCGATGAATACTATGCCACCGGCTATGCACGGGTTGGCCGGACGAAACGTGTCATCCGCACCTTGGTCTCCGCTTTCGCTGGTGTGGCCGTAGGATTGGCCGTGCGCCAGCTCATCATAAACCCGAACCTCGACTACGAGTAGTTCGCCATGACGTTCCAGAACGATCTCTCCTTTGCACAGGAATTGGATTCTCGCGATCCCCTGCGCGGTTTCCGTACAGAATTCCATCTTCCCCAGCATGCGGGGCGCGATGCGATCTACTTCACCGGGAATTCGCTCGGCCTGCAACCCAAGGCTGCAGCCGCTGCGCTGAAGCAGGAGCTGGATGACTGGGCCGAGCTAGGGGTGGAAGGCCACTTCCATGCAACGCACCCGTGGTACAGCTACCACGAAGAGCTCACCGCCAGCACGGCACGCTTGGTGGGTACCATGGAAGAAGAAGTGGTGGTGATGAACCAGCTCACCAGCAACCTGCATTTTCTGCTGGTGTCGTTCTATCGCCCCAAGGGCAAGCGGGTGAAGATCCTGACCGAGCAACGGCCCTTCCCCAGTGATACCTATGCATTCGCTTCGCAGATCAAGTTCCATGGCCTTGATCCTGATACATGCTTGGTCGAGGTACAGCCACGCGAAGGAGTGCACACCTTACGCCACGAGGACATCCTGGCCAGGATCAATGAGCTGGGCGATGAATTAGCGCTGGTCTGCTTCGGTGGGGTGAACTTCCTTACCGGACAAGCGTTCGACATCAAAGGCATTACAGCCGCAGCTCATCGCGTCGGCGCCTTCGCGGGTTTCGATCTGGCACATGCCGCTGGCAACCTGCATCTGAAGCTGCACGAGGATGGCCCCGACTTCGCCTGCTGGTGCACCTACAAGTATTTGAATAGCGGCCCGGGAAGTGTGGCCGGTGCTTTCGTACACCAGCGCCACCTTGGTGCCGACCTGCCCCGCTTCGCCGGTTGGTGGGGTCATGACAAGCAGGAACGCTTCAAGATGGAACGCGAATTCAAGCCGATGCCAACAGCTGAGGCATGGCAGGTGAGCAATGCCCCGGTCTTCCCCATGGCCTTGCACCGCGTGGCTTTGGAGCAGTTCGATCGTGCTGGAATGGAGCGCCTGCGTGCCAAGAGCATTCAGTTGAGCGGCTACCTCCGTTGGGTCATCGAAGACATTTCTTCGGACCATGGTGGCATGTTCCATATCATCACGCCGAAAGAAGTGGACCAATGTGGAGCCCAACTCTCCATCTTAGTGAAGGGTGATGGACGCGGCATCTTCAAACGATTGACGGACCAAGGGGTGTTCTGCGATTGGCGCGAACCGAACGTGCTACGCATGGCCCCCGTGCCTATGTACAACAGCTTTGAGGACGTGTACAGGTTCGGGCAGGTGTTGCGTACGGCCGTGGCTGGATAATGAATGACGATCAACAGTCAGATCGGGCTGGTGATGCCGAACTTGCGGCGGGTATCCGGTACAAGAACCTATCTGCATGAGTAAGATCACGATCGTTGGTGGCGGCCTCGTTGGTAGCCTGCTTGCCATTTTTCTGGCCAAGCGTGGCCATTCCGTGCATGTCTACGAGCGCCGTGGTGATCCGCGCAAGACCGATGTGTACGCCGGCCGTAGCATCAACCTGGTGGTGTCGCATCGTGGGTGGACCGCCCTTCGCGCTGCCGGTGTGGATGAAGCGGTGAAGCAGATCACCGTTCCGGTATATGCGCGTATGATGCACGACCGCGAGGGCAAGTTGAACCGCGTGCCATACAGCATCGACAACAAGGCCATCCATTCCGTTTCGCGGGGTGAACTGAATAAGCGATTGTTGAGCGAAGCCGAGAAGCTGCCCAACGTGAAGCTCTTCTTCGATCACCGGTGCCTGGATGTGGATCTACAGCATGCCGCATGTACGTTCGAGCACAACGGTGAGCGTGTGCAAGTGAACGCCGATGTGGTCTTTGGTGCCGATGGTGCGCCCAGTGCGGTGCGGCAGAAGATGATGCAAGGCCGTTTCACCTACAGCCAGGAATACATCGAGCACGATTACAAGGAGATCGCTTTTCCGGCCAATGCCGATGGCACACCGAAGATGGATCCGCAGTGCCTGCACATCTGGCCACGCCGCTGGTTCATGCTCATGGGACTAGCCAACCAGGACGGTGGTTTCACCGGTACGCTCTTCATGCCGAACACGCATACGGACCAAGCACCCGGCTTCGACACGGTAAAGAGCGAGGAGCAGGTCCGTAACTTCTTCAACCAACAGTTCCACGATGTGCCGGGCATCATTCCCGATGTGGTGGAACAATACCTGCGCAATCCGCAGAGTTCGCTCGCCATCATCCGCTGCAACCCATGGCAGGTCAATGGCAAAGTGGCGCTGATCGGTGATGCCGCCCACGCCATCGTGCCCTTCTATGGTGAAGGCATGAACGCCGGTTACGAGGATTGCAAGGTGCTCAACGACTTGCTGAACGAACACGGCGACGACAACTGGGCCGAGGTGCTTCCGCGCTACGCCACCCAGCGCAAACCGAACGGTGACGCCATCGCCGACCTCTCCCTACGCAACTTCGTTGAGATGCGCGACCTGGTGGCCGACCCGCAGTTCCTACTGCGCAAGAAGATCGAAGGCCACATCCAAGCCAAACACCCCGACAAGTGGCTGCCGTTATACAGCCAAGTGAAGTTCAGCGACATCGCCTACAAGGATGCGTGGAACGAGGGCCTGCGCCACGACCGCATCATGGAAGAGGTGCTCGCCATGGATGGGGTGGCCGAAAAATGGGAGAGTGAGGAAGTGGAGCGGAAGGTGTTGGGGTTGTTGTAGAGCGTTTCGGTTGGCCTTTCTTCAGTGCCGCACTGCACAGTGTACCGTTGACACTTTACCCCTCAGTTGCACGTTATACCTACGTGCCTATACGCATTTTCGCTCCCGTGTTGCGCTTGCTCGTTTCCATACTCGTCCTCTCTGTTGTCGGTGATGCCTTCGCCCAAGGCCTCATGGACCGTAAGCGTCCCGAGCTGATCCCGTTGAACGGTCAGGCTCGGCGTATCGGCTTCTATCTGGCGCCCGGCTTCACCTATACACTGCCGCGCTTCAAGGACCAAGAGGAAGAGATCTTCCGACGTGGCGATACATCCTATGTCACCACTTACGATCCGAACGGCCGTTTGGGTCTGTATGTGGAAGGAGGTCTATCCTGGTACACCCGCGATCCGGTGATCGTTGATTACCTCGACCTGGGAATCGCCTACAAGAACCTACGTGGCCGCGAATTAGTGGATGGCCGTTATGCCATTGCGGACAGCACTGCGCTCGTTGGTGGGGAAGGCAGCTTTGCCGAGCGCTTGCTCACGATACACTTCAACGCGAACAAGTTCATTCAGACCTGGCGCTACCAATTCGTACAACTCTCATTAGGTGCCAACGCTGACTATCGGCTCGGCACCGACTATGCACATACCGCTGACTCCGCGCTGAACGCCCATGCTTTTCCGCCCGACCTCTGGGCGCAGGTACACTTCAAGGTAGGATACGGCTTCAAACTGACCAGTAAGCTGTTCCTTATCCCAAGCGTGGAAACACCCATCTTCAGTGTACAACCTGCAGATGATGGTCGCTTCGGTGCCCTGCAATGGTTCAGTAGTGACTATCGCCCGCTGATCTTCAGTGTTCGTTTCCTTTGGCTGCGGCCACGCAAGGGGTACGATTGCCCACCGCCGATCAAGCACAAGGGGCAGATGAAGAGCTACAAGCAGGATGGATACCACCCGAAGTAGGACTCTTTACTTCAGGAACGGATTGCTTCGTCTTTCGCGTCCGATGGTGGTCTCGGGACCATGACCGGAATAAACGGTCACCTCATCATCCAAGGTGAAAAGCTGTTCGCGGATGCTCTTCAATAAGGTGTCCAAGTCGCCACCAGGTAGATCCGTACGGCCAATGCTGTTGTGGAACAGCACGTCGCCGCTCACTACGAATTTTTCCGCCGAAGCATAAAGCGCGATGTGGCCGGGAGCATGGCCGGGCACGAAGAGCACCGAAAGGCTGCTTTCACCGAGCTTGATCTCTTCCCCCTCGGCAAGGAAGCCTTTCGGTTCGGGAGCAAGATCGTAGGGTAGGCCGTACATGTGTGCAGTTCGTTCGCCCGCCCCCAATACCGGCAGGTCCTTTTCGTGCAGCTCGGGTGCCAGACCGTATCGCTTGTGCATCCAAGCACAGCCGAGAATATGGTCGATGTGGGCGTGGGTGAGCACAAGACGTGTGGGCTTCAGGCCGTTCTCGTCCAGAAAGCGCTCCAACTCCTGTTGTTCGGCCTTGTTCCAGCAGCCTGGGTCCACTACAATGGCTTCTTTGCCATCGTGGATCACGTAGGTGTTCTCCTGGAAAGGGTTGAAGGTGAAGGGTGTGATCCGCAGCATGGCTAGAAAAGCCCGAAATTCGCACCAGTGCGCTCCGAAACGGGCGGTCCAAAGCTAACTTCAACCTGTGGCAACACCCTTCCGATCATTCTGCACACGCGCACTTGTCCTTTTGGTGGCATGCTGCTCCGTGTCGATCGGCCATGCCCAGTTCTACTCCGGTTCGCAGCAGGAGTATGGTAAGAACCGAGTGCAGTACCAGGATTTCCTCTGGCAGCAGTATCGCTTCAAGGATATGGAGGTGTTCTTCTACAAGGAAGGCCGCGACCATGCGCGCTATGTGGCGCAGGCCGCAGCGGTGTACAAGAAGGATCTGGAGAAACGCTTCGATTTCGCCCTGGATGAACGCCTGCAGTTCATCGTGTACAATTCACTCACCGATTTCAGGCAGAGCAACATCGGTATAGCTGGCATCGATGGGCAACAGAACATCGGTGGGCTTACACGCATAGTAGGCACCAAGATCTTCGTCTACTTCGAAGGGGATCATGCCTTGCTCGATCGCCAGATACGATCGGGTATCGCCCATGTGATCATTGACCAGATGATGTTCGGAGGCAATTGGCGCGATATGCTCAAGAGCTCCACCTTCATGAGCCTGCCGTTGTGGTACACCGATGGGATCATATCGTACCATTCCCGCCCGTGGGATGCTACCATCAACAACCGTATCCGCGATGGTGTGCTCAGTGGACGGTACGACAAGTTCAATCGCTTGGAAGGGGATGATGCGAAGTTCGCCGGACACATGATCTGGAAGTACGTGGCCGATGTCTACGGGCCAGCCGTGATCCCGAACATCCTGTACATGACCCGTGTAAGCCGCAACCCTGAAAGCGGTTTCCTCTTCGTGCTCGGCGTTTCGTTGAAGACCCTTACCGAAGAATGCCTCAACTATTACAAGGGGCGCTTTGCCGAAGAGGATCGCTACCGGAAAGAGGTGGCGTTGGAAGAGCTGCCGATACGCACACGGAAGGCACGCACCTACAGTGAGTTCAAGCAAAGCCCCAATGGCCGTTACCTGGCTTGGGTTAGCAACGAATTGGGGCAATACAAAGTTTGGGTGTATGAGATCGCCACCAAGAAGCTGAAACGCATCGTGAAGGGCGAGAAGAAGTTGGACCGTATCGTGGACCGCAGCTTCCCGATCCTGGCCTGGCACCCTAACAGCCAAGTGCTGAGCTATGCCGTTGAACGGAAAGGAAACCTCTTCCTGCGCACCTACACCGTTGATGATGGTAAGACCAGCGAGAAGCCGGTGCTGCAACTGGAGAAGATCCTGAGCATGGCGTACAGTCCCGATGGCCGCAACATGGTCTTCAGCGGTGTGCGCGATGGCCGCACGGACCTCTACCTCTACTATGTGATCGGCAACCGCCAAGAGCAACTCACCGATGATCAATTCGACGACCTCGAACCACGCTTCGCCGATGGTGGTCGACGTATCATCTTCAGTAGCGACCGGTACGATGACACGCTCCGAACGAAGGCTGAAGTGGCCTTGGTGAACGGCAACAAGGATGTTTTCCTCTTCGACCTGGAGACCCGCTCCAGCCGCCTCACACGGCTAACGGCCACGCCCGGCGTGAACGAGATGCAGCCGGCGCAATACGATTCAGTCAGCTACACCTACTTGAGTGATGTGGATGGATTATGGAACAGGTTCGTGGTGCGGTACGATAGCGCGATCAGCCACATCGATACGGTGATCCATTATCGCTACTTCACCGTGGAGGATCGCGTGACGGACCTGCGGCGATCCATCATCGAGCAGGATGTTAATGCCGAACGTGGACGCTACACCCAGCTCCAATACCGCGATGGCCGCTACCATTTCTATGTAGGTCGCGTAGGAGAGGAGCGCACTACCCAAGGCACCACTATCCAGTCCGGCGGCCCACAACAACAAGAAGCGGCCAACCCAAGCTCGGTGAGCGATGATATGAGCCCTGTGGTCAAAGTGGCACCACGCGATCCCAGGCCCACCGGCGAAGGAGCCATCGACGTGCGCAATTACACCTTCCTCGATGAACGCACACAGGAGCGCGGAAAACCAACGAAGGTTGATGACGTGGTGGTGAAACAGGTGTTGCCCGGTGCAAAGGTGGATTCCACGGCAAAGCCCTTCACGTATCCCGATCAGCGTAACTACAACCTCAACTTCGCCATCGATGGTGTGGTAACGCAGTTGGACAATACTTTCTCCAACCAGTTCTACCAACCCTTCCTCGGCCCCGGTGCCCTCAACCCGGGCCTAAGTGGCCTTACCCGCATGGGGGTCAGTGATCTGTTCGAGGATCACCGGATCGTTGGTGGTTTCCGCCTGGCGCTAGACCTCAACAACAACGACTACCTGATCGCCTACGAGAACCTGAAGCGACGGCTGGACAAACGCATCTCCTTTCAACGCCAAGCCTATCAAGACCTTACCGAGACCACGGTGGTGAAGGTGCATACCCACAACATCCGGTACCAGGTCAGCTGGCCGTTCAGCGAATTGGCGAGCGTGCGCGCATCGGTGATGTATCGCAATGACCGTCGCGTGCCGCAAAGCATCGATCCGCTCAGCTTGCGTGAGGCCAATTCGTACGATCACATGGGCGGCGCCAAGCTCGAATATGTCTACGATAGTTCCATGCCGCGCGGCCTCAACCTGTGGACCGGCTGGAAGTTGAAGCTCTTCGCCGAGTACTACCAACAACCGCAGGATCGAAGTGATATGCAGGTGGTCGGTCTGGACCTGAGACATTCACTGCGCATCCACCGTGAGTTCATCTGGGTCACACGCCTGGCAGGTAGCAGTTCGCTCGGCAGTCGCAAGATCGCCTACTTCCTTGGTGGTGTGGACAATTGGCTCTTCGCCAAAGTGGACAACTCCATTCCCGTGGATCCCGACCAGAACTACCGCTTCCAAAGCATGGCGGTACCCATGCGCGGCTTCTTCTACAACGCCCGCAATGGAAGCAGCTTCGGGGTGATCAATACCGAACTGCGCTTGCCGCTCTTCCGTTACTTGGTCAACCGCCCGATCCGCTCCGACCTTATCCACAACTTCCAGATCATCGGCTTCGGCGATATCGGCTCCGCATGGACAGGCAGCCACCCGTATGCCGAGGACAACAGTTTCAACCGGGTGGTCATCAGCAGGAATCCGCTCACCATCACCTTGGATAGCAAACGTGAACCCATCGTTGCAGCCTACGGCTTCGGTATGCGTACCCGGCTGCTCGGCTATTTCGTGCGTGCCGATTGGGCTTGGGGAGTTGATGATGGCGTGATCCAGCCGCGTGTGTTCCACTTCTCCCTAAGCCTCGATATCTGATGACCTTGGAACCGCAGTCCGTTCTGCTACTGCTGCTCGTAGGGCTTGTTGCCGGTATCCTTAGTGGCTTCGTTGGAATTGGAGGGGGCGTGATCATGGTGCCGGCGTTGGTGTGGCTTCTGGGTTATTCGCAGCACCACGCCCAGGGCACCAGCTTGGCGGTGCTCATGTTCCCCGTGGTCTTTCTGGCAGTGCGTAACTATTACAAGGCTGGAGTGATCGATCCGAAAGTGGTCGCCTTCATCGCAGTGGCCTTCGTGCTTGGTTCCTACTTCGGTAGCAAATGGTCGCTGGCGCTGCCCGTGGAGACCGTGCGCAAGGTCTTCGGTGGCATCATCCTGCTCGTGGCCCTGAAGCTCATTCTCGGAAAATGATCGATCGTATCCGGTCCGCCATCGCCGAACTGCAAGCCGAAATGATCGGCTGGCGGAGACACCTACACCAACACCCAGAACTGTCCTTCCAAGAGACCAATACCGTGGGCTACGTGTTGGAGCGGTTACGGGCCGAAGGCATTGAGGTGCGCGACGGCGTTGGCAAGTTGCACGCGACCGCCGCTGGAACCGGCGCCATTGCACTGGTGCATGGAGAGAAGGCGAAGAGCGATCGTTGCATCGCCATCCGTGCCGATCTGGATGCACTGCCGATCATGGAGGTCGGTAAGGAAGCCTATTGCTCGAAGAACCCCGGTGTGATGCATGCCTGCGGACATGATACCCAC
>JAEYWT010000329.1 GCA_023428865.1 Bacteroidota bacterium
ACGAATTGCCGAAGCATATCGTATCTTCCTTCCGTCCGCCGAGCGAAAGCCTCGAATAGGACGGCGAACTACCTTCACCTCTTCGATCAGATAATCAAGACCACATGGGCGCATCCGCATCATTCAAACAGCATCCGAAACTGAAGGACTATGTGATCTGGTTCGAGATCCCGGCCTTCGACCTGGTGCGTGCCGCCACCTTCTACAACACCATCTACAACATGCAGATGGAAGTGGTGGACAACGGCGACTTCCGCATGGCCTACTTCCCGGCGAATCATGGGATCGGAGGTGCGTTGATCCAAGGGCCGGGTTGTTACCCCAGCGATGCCGGTGTGCTGATCTACCTGAACGCCGGTGACGACATGGATAGCATACTCGGCCGCATAGAGCTGGCCGGTGGGCGCATCATCATGCCGAAGACCTTGATCGGCGAGCAAGCGGGGTACTTCGCGCTCTTCATCGATAGTGAAGGGAACCGCCTGGCGCTGCACGAAGGACTCATAGGGAGCACTGGCGCAACGAAGGCAGAGAAGCCCAAGAAAGCGGCGGCGAAGAAGGTGGTGGGTACATCCAGCACAGCAAAGAAGGCTGTCGGGAAGAAGAAGCGGTGAGGTTCGGCCTAGCGAACGCTCGTCCTAAATCTTAGGACCACGCAACCTACTTAGCGCTTCCGGCGGAAATATGGATCGCGGTAGCGGGCCATAGGGTCGATGGTTCCAGGCACTGGTTCCATTTCATGTTCTAGTTCCGGCCGGGGCGACTTGTGTACCCGTTTGCTCCTCGAAGTGAAATACGGCAGTTTCACTTTATCCCTGAGTTCCGGAATCCTATTGACCAGAATGCTGATCAATGGGTTCTCGTCCTTGAAGAACCCTTCCGGCTTGGCCATACACAAGGCACTTACCTCCTGACCGTCTCGTAAGAAGACGATCTCTATGAACTCCCATGTGTTCTTCCCTCCACCAAGCCATATCTCCCTGATCCAAACAACTTCTTGCGCGTGAACCGCTGCTCCGTTGATCAAAAGGTGGTCTCCACAATAGACGTAAGCTAGTCTGAACTTGCCGTAACGATAGAGATCCGCGAGAATCTGCACCGAGGCCATTACGACCGTCAAGCCAATGACTGCGAGAAGGCTGCCGCCCTTGATCAAAATGTAGATACCACAAAGTCCACAAACCCAAAGAACAGCACCGCCCATCAGACGCTCCCAAATGGTGCCACTTACGCGTTCCATAGCCACCTTCCCGAAACTACGACATCCATACCAAAGCTAGATAGCGACTTCACCAGCCTGAACAACCGATACATCCGTCCCCTATCTTTCCCTTCGGCCTACCCTACCCATGCCCCAAACCAGCACCGCGTTGCATAACGTGGCGGTCCCAGGTGAAGGATCCTTGAACAAAGCGATTTGCGAGGGATCGGGCATCAACAGTAGGAAAGGTCTACGGCATTGACCGGACCATGGTGCCCATGAAGCGGACCTTCCGTAGCGAGGGGTCTCGCTCTACCATATGATGGATCAGGGTTCTTCGCGTAATTCGTTGTTCCTACCACCACACCATGAAACCGATAGCTTCAGTAGTCCTACTTGCGATCATCTTCCACGCTTGCGGCACCGGGGGGAGCCAAAGCCCTTCTTCCGAGACCAGCACGGACAGCCTGCGTTTCATTGGTGAGCAGCAGTGCATGTTGCGGTGGAAGAATGTCAGCGGCGATTCCGCCACGGCCTGTGTGGCTCGTGCCGAAGCCATCGCACAACGCATGGACGCGCCATGGGCCACGGAAAAGACCGAAGAAATGCGAGCAGAGCTACTGATCGCACGCAACGACACCGCAGCGATCGGGTTCTGCCGCAACCTTTTGGAGAAGCGCCGTTCAGCAGGACCGCGCGCGTTGGGTAACGCTCATCTGCTTCTGGGCGAGGCCTACAACGCTTGGGCGCGATATCCTGAAGCCATCACCGAATTCGATCAGGCGCGTTCCCTTGCACAGCAACATGAACTGCGCACATTGCTGGTGAACACGTTGACCGACCAGACGGCAGCATTGAACAATGCTGGTCGATCACAGCAGGCTGTCGCTTTGGCCAGCCCCTACTTGATGGCGCACCCGGATAGTGGTTGGCTCAATAGTGAAGTGCGCATGATGAGCAACCTGGGTGCCGCCTACTACCTGCTCAGCCGCATGGACAGTGCCGCCTATTGGCTCGATCGGACCATTGCCTTGAAAGATGTATTGAGCGATACCGCTGCCTGGATCGGCGCGCTTGCCAATCGGGCGAGCATCCATACCATGCAAGGCGACTATGTACCGGCGCTCGATCTTCTGTTACAGGCCAAGCAATTGGCGCACCGCACACGCAATGGTCGCCGCGAAGCAGAGGTTGGCTACAACCTCGCCACTATCTACGAACCACTCCGTCGGGTGGACGATGCCTACCTGGAAGTGATGCACGCTTCACGCCTGGCCGATTCGCTCACCCTGCCACAACTTAGGCCGCGTTTGCTCATGGCAGAAGCCATGCTGGCCGTACAATTCGACAGTATCCAGAGCGCACGACATGGTCTGGACTTCGCCGCACGGTACGACCGTGCCATACCGCAAATGCAACAGGCACTAGAAGCTTTTGCCCGAAATGGCGACCACCTGTACACAGCAGTGACCGAAGCTGCTTTGGGCGACATGCTCATACTACAGAAGCGTCCCTCTGAAGCGAAGCCTCTGATCGAACACGCGCTTGCCGTGTATTCTCAATTCGGCTACCCCACGGGTATCATTACGGCGAACATGGGGCTTGGCAACGTCCACTTCGACCTGGGTGAGCTCCAGCAGGCTGAACCCTTCTACACCACAGCCCTAGCGGGGCTCGAACAAGTGGGTATGAAAGAGTACAAGGCGCACGTTCTAGACCGCCTTCACACCATCTATGCTAGAAAAGGCCAGCTCGCCAAAGCGCTTTCCACACTGGAGCTGGCCAAGGATGAGTCCGATCGTTTGCGTGCCGACAGTAGCACCAAGGCCATTGCCGACCTGGAAGCGCGATTCGTCTTCGCCAAGAAGGAATATGCGGACAGCCTGCGCCATGCCAGTCAAGTGAAAGCCCTCGCTGACGAGCGCGCCATCGCCGAACTGAAAAGCCAACGCGCGAACACCCGGGCCGTGGCAATTGGTGGCGGCACGTTGCTGCTCGTGATCGGTGGAAGTATCGCCTACCGAAGTGATCGCAAACGGCGGCAGGCCTTGTACGAGAAGCAGACCGCCCAACTGCGGCAGCAGGCCAGCGAACTGGAGAACCGGGCCCTCCGCGCCCAAATGGATCCGCACTTCATCAGCAACACGTTGAACGCGGTGAACTCCAGCTTATACACGGATGATGTTGATGCGGCCAGCAGTCTGCTCGTGCGCTTTGCTGAATGGATCCGTACCATGCTGGAAACGAGCAGGCATGACCGCATCACCCTGGGTGAAGAATTCGCTGCATTGACCACTTACTTAGAACTTGAACGTTCGCGTACAGGTGGCAAATTCGCTTTCCACTTCGAGGCGGATCCCGATCTTCCGTCGGATCGGGTCCTGGTACCGCCGTTGATCATTCAACCGTTCTTGGAGAATGCCATAGAACACGGATTCCGAAACGTGGAACGTGGTGGGATCATCAATGTTTCAGCCAGCGAAATAGGTGGTTCATTGCGCATCCTCATCACGGACAACGGCGTCGGCTTGAACAATACCGATACCGCTGCAATACCTAAAAAAACCTCGCTCAGTTCCACTATCACGCAGGAGCGACTGAGGCTGTTGGAAGAGCGGACAGGAAGACCAGCTTCATATACCATACAGTACAACACCCCTGGTACACGCGTGGAGATCGTGCTACCGCTGGAGATGTCCTGATCACCGAATTCACAGGGAAAGCTACCAGGCACACAAAGGCGCGTGCAAGCGCTCGCGTTGTGTCGCCCATTCGTGCCCAAGCTTGAATAGTGCAGACCGCTGCTCCAGCATGGGTAGTGCATTCACGTGCGCACGACATACTACGACCAGATCAGTTGAAAAACAACATTGACATGATCGGTATCTCTTTTACTTTCGATCCAAGGACCACGAAAATGCAAGCCACCGCCTACATTGTGGACGATGAACGCAAAGCGCGGGAGCTGGTCCGTGTCCTGCTGGCCAAGCGCCACCCCAGCATCAGGGTACTAGGCGAAAGTGGTAGTGCCATCGAAGCGGCACAGGCGATCAATGACAAACGACCAGACCTCCTTTTCCTCGATGTGGACTTGGGCGGCTTGGATGGCTTCGATCTCTTGAAACGCCTTGCCCATCCTCGACCGCTGGTCATTTTCACAACGGGAGACCCGGCGCATGCCCTACGCGCCATTGATGCGGAAGCCACGCATTACTTGGTGAAACCCTTCGACGGACCACGATTCGATGAGGCCGTGCTCCGTGCCATGAGCGCGCTGGAAGCCGGGAAGGGACCACGGCCAATTCCGGCCGCCCATGGCATGCAGGTAAGTGATCAACAGATCGCACTGCCTGAGTCCAAAGGGCTTACCATGGTACACCTCGACGAGGTCGTTCACTGTGAGAGCGACAACAATTACACCTCGGTGTTCCTGCGCGGAACGAACGTACCCGTGGTGGTATCCAAAGGCATCATGATATTCGAGGAAGCTCTTTCTTCCAAGGGTTTCATCCGTATCCATCAAAGCCACTTGGTCAATAAAAAACACATCAAACAATACCTGCGCGGTGAAGGCGGCGAAGTGCTGATGAGCAACGGCCGCAACCTACCCGTAAGCCGACGGATGAAACCAGCGCTGATGGACGCGTTGGAACGCATCTGACCGCCGCATCCTCGGTCGAAGCCGCCACATTCACATTGGCCCGTGA
This sequence comes from Bacteroidota bacterium, assembly GCA_023428865.1. Taxonomy (GTDB): domain Bacteria; phylum Bacteroidota; class Bacteroidia; order Flavobacteriales_F; family PHOS-HE28; genus PHOS-HE28. Next base: position 4,909 of record JAEYWT010000329.1, read on the forward strand.
GGTTCGGGTGCTACGGCACCATTTTCGGTGCCACGAAACAAACCACCACCATGAAACACCACGTGATCATGTGCTCCATGCTGGCTCTGACAAGTCTGATCTGGGGTGGATGCAAGAAGGAGCCGAAGCTCGATGAATGCGGCAACGAGATACCCGAAGAAGGCTATGGCGGCCTGAGCTTAGAGCGGGGAAACGCCTATGGTATCATACTTATCATGGCTGATGATGTACATGAGCTGGACGAACCGATCACCATTTGGAACACCGACAACGGCCAGCAAAGCCATGTGATCACACACACGACCGCCCGAGGAACCGAAGGTGGTACGTGCAGCACCTCACCATACACGCCGGCGAACTACCCCCACTACTCCATACCCCGCGGCACCACCTATACCTGGCGGGCGCGCAACGCCAGCGGCACCTTCGACCGCAGCGGCAGTTTGCGGAACCCCGACTGCCAGGAGGGGGAAGCGTGCTACTTCGCGCTGCTGGATGAATAGTGGCGGCATCGAAAACACGACATCAGCACCCGACATCCGTGTTGAACACTTGAACCCAAAACCACAAACAAACCATGACCATGCGTACGCACTTGCTATTTACCGCCGCCGTGACGTTCTGCGGCACCATCAGCGCCCAGGGCGTGATCACGCGGATGAATGCCGGACAGGCCACTTTCCGATACGACGGCAACTTGGCTGCCGTTATCGAGGAAGCTGATCTGGCTCTTGGAACCGACACCATCATCATGGGCGGCGGCACGTACGCGCTTCCTGCTGACCTGCTGATCAACAGTCCTGTGGTCATCATCGGTACGGGGTTCCGAGCCGACAGCTCAGCGACCTACAACGGCGGACGGACGGTCATCACCACCCCCAGCGACTACCGGATCATCCGCTTTCTTGATGGTGCCGACGGATCGGAACTCCATGGATTAGCCATCCGGGGGAGCATTGAGGTGCGTCTAGGGCAGAACCTCGGCAATTCGGCCGTGGACGGGTTCCGGGTGAAGCGCTGCGACATGGACAATCTGCTGCTCGGTCCGGGGTCATTCGGCTCGAACGCAACGAATGCG